>CAIKNO010000100.1 GCA_903828805.1 uncultured Sandaracinus sp.
GCCGCGGGGTGAGTACGGCCGCGGGGTGAGCACCGCCGCGGAGTGAGCACCGCCGCGGAGTGAGCACCGCCGCGGCGGGGGCGCGTGTCACGCCCGATCGACGTTCACTCGTCGGTCGTGAGGTACGTGTAGCTGCCGAGGGATTCCTCGTAGTGCTTCATCAGGAGCTTCACCTGGTCGAAGGTGATGAGCCCCTGCCGTCGTGCGCGCTCCGCCTGCCGTCGCATGCGCTCGACCATCGCCCCGGGCTCGTACTCGACGTACTCGAGCACCTGCGAGATCGTGTCCCCCTTCACGACGTGGGAGACCTCGTAGCCGCCCTCGCCGTCGAGGCGCACGTGCACCGCGTTCGTGTCACCGAACAGGTTGTGCAGATCGCCCAGGATCTCCTGGTAGGCGCCGTTGAGGAAGAGGCCGACGAAGTAGCGCTCGCCCTCGCGCCACGCGTGCACCGGAAGGACGCGCTTCACGTCCTCGACGTCGATGAAGTGGTCGACCTTGCCGTCGCTGTCGCACGTCAGGTCGGCGAGGGTGGTCTTGTTCGCCGGCTCCTCGGCGAGGCGGTGGATCGGCATGATCGGGAAGAGCTGGTCGATGGCCCAGCTGTCCGGGATGCTCTGGAAGACGCTGAAATTGCCGTAGTAGATGGAGGCCATCACCTGGTCGAGCTGCACGACCTCCTCGGGCACCCGCTTCATGGTGCGCGCGAAGTCGGAGATCTTCTCGCAGCAGGCCCAGAACAGGCGCTCCGACTGGGCCCGCTCGCGCAGGCTCAGGTAGCCGAACTTGAAGAGAGACTCCGCCTCTTCCTTGCCCTGTTGCGCATCGTGGAATGCTTCCTGGAGATTCTTCGGGGCGATGCCCTGATAGGTCTCGAAGAGCTGCTGCAGGATCTTGTTCGCGTTTGGTCCCGGGTCCTGGGCCTTGCCGAAGCGGACCTCGTTCTTGCCGACGACCTCGAAGACCAGCACGGACTGGTGCGACGCGATGGCGCGCCCGCTCTCGCTCACGATGGTGGGATGCGGAAGTCCCGCCTTGTTGCAGGCCTCCTGGATGGCCGCGACGATGTCGTACGCGTACTCCTGGATGTTGTAGTTCTTCGACGCGTGGAAGTCGGTCTTGCTGCCGTCGTAGTCGACCGCGAGCCCGCCGCCGACGTCGAGGTAGGTCATCTGCGCGCCCATCTTGGCGAGCTCGACGTAGATGTTCGCCGCCTCGCGGATGGCCTGCTTCACCGGGATGATCGAGCTGAGCTGGCTGCCGGCGTGGTAGTGCAGCAGCTGCAGGCAGTCGAGCATTCCGAGCTCGGAGAGCCGGTCGACGACCTCCACGATCTCCGAGGCCGTCAGCCCGAACTTCGCGCGGTCGCCGGTCGAGTCCGCCCAGCGGCCCATGCCGCGGCTTCCGAGCTTGGCGCGCACGCCGATGGCCGGTCGGATGCCGGTCTTCTGGACGGCGCGCAGCGTGAAGTCGAGCTCCTCGATGCGCTCGAGGACGACGATGACGGTCTTGTCGAAGCGCTGCGCGAGGAGCGCGGTCTCGATGTATTTCTGATCCTTGTAGCCGTTGCAGATGACCAGGCCGCCGGGGTCCTGGTCGGCCGACAGCGCGATGAGGAGCTCCGGCTTGCTGCCCGCTTCGAGACCGAGCCTCCACGGCATGCCGAACTCGACGACCTCGTCGATGAAGTGCTTCTGCTGGTTCACCTTCACCGGGAAGACGCCCCGGTACGAGCCCTTGTACTGGTACTCGTCGATGGCCTTTGCGAAGCACTCGTTGATGCGCTTGATGCGATCCTTGAGCACGTCCGAGAAGCGGAGGAGCAGCGGCATGTCGAGCCCGCGTGCCTCGAGGTCGTTCACGAGCTCGTACAGGTCGATCGTGAACTGCGGTCGCTCGGGGTCGGGCACGACCTGCACGTGACCGGCGTCGTTGATCGTGAAGTACGGGTGACCCCAACCGCGGATCTGATAGAGGTCCGCGCTCTGCTGGGTCGACCAGGCTGCGCCCTCGTGCTCGTCGTCCATCCTGACCCTCCACCCTCGCCGTTCCGCGTGCGGCTTCTGGCCCCGCGATCGTGGGCGCGGCGTTTATGGGGTCGGAGGCCGTGGAATGCCAGCCGAATCGTGGGCGCGCCTGCGCAGAGGCTCACTCCCGGAAGTTGATGAACTGAAGGGGCAGGCCGAGGTCCTGGCCGCGCAGGAACGCGATGGCCTCCTGCAGGTCGTCGCGCTTCTTGCCCGACACGCGCACCAGGTCGCCCTGGATGGCCGCCTGAACCTTGATCTTCGAGTCCTTCAGCAGCTTGACGATCTTCTTGGCGTTCTCGATGTCGACGCCCTCCTTCAGCTTGATCAGCTGGCGCCAGGTCTGGCCGGAGGGCTGCGGCTTCTGGGGGTCGAGCGAGCGGAGCGACACCTTCCGTCGCACCATCTTCTCCTCGAGCACCTTGAGCGCGCCCTCGACGCGCCCCTCGCTCGACGAGCGCAGGGCGATCCCGTCTTGGTTCTTGTCGATCTCGGTGTCGGTGTCCTTGAAGTCGAAGCGTGTGGCCACCTCGCGCTTGGCCTGGTCCACTGCGTTGTCGACCTCGTGGTGGTCGAGCTTGCTGACGACGTCGAAGCTGGGCATGGCGGGATCCAAGCAAGCCGAGCGGCCGGGTGCAAGGCCCAGGCGTGGGCTATCCTTCGCGCACCCATGGCGCGCAGGGGAATCCGTTCGATCTCGGTGCCGATCACCTTCGGGGCGGTCACCGTGCCGCTCTCGGTCTTCCTGCTCGTCGGTTGGACGACCTTCACCGCGCGCAACATCGCCGAGAGCGGTGAGGTCGCCAGCAACGTGTGGTTGCTCGTGCTCGGGGTGATCTCGCTCGTGGTGATCATGAGCGTGCTGGTGATGTTCTCGATCTTCCTGGCGCGGGAGATCCTCGAGGTCCGCCGCCAGGACGGCTTCATCGACTCGGTGACGCACGAGCTCAAGACCCCGCTCGCGTCGATCAAGCTCTGCCTGCAGACGCTCGAGCGGGAGGGCATCCCGGCCGACATGCGCGCGAAGCTCCAGAAGATGATGTACGAGGACGTGGACCGGCTCGCGACCTTCATCGACGACGTCCTGCAGGCGAGCCGGCTCTCGCACGGAGACGAGGTCGGGATGGCGGTCGAGGACGTCGGCCTCGCGGCGTTCGCCGAGCGCTGCGCGGAGGTCGTGGGGGCGCGTCACCGGCTGCTGGCCGGCGCCATCTCGGTGGAGATCGACCCCGCGATGATCGTGTCCACCGACGCGGCGGCGCTCGACATCGTGCTGCGGAACCTGCTCGACAACGCGGTCAAGTACTCGTCGGGGGTGCCGCGGGTGGCCGTGTTCGCGGCGCTCTCGAAGGACGGTGAGCGGGTGACGATCGAGGTGAAGGACCACGGCATCGGCATCGCGCGCCAGAACCTGAAGCGGATCTTCCATCGCTTCTACCGCGTCCCCGACGAGCCCGTGCGCGCCCGCAAGGGCACGGGCCTGGGACTCTTCGTCGTGTCGGCGCTGGTGCGGAACCTCGGCGGACAGGTGTCTGCGCAGTCGGAAGGGGTGGGCTTCGGCTCGACGATGAGGGTGGTCCTGCCGAGGCGGGCGCCGGGGCCGAAGTCCGCGGAGCGCCGCGGGGCGGACGCTGGGGGCAAGGTGGCCGCGTGACGGGCGAGGGCGCGCGTGAGCCGGGTGTCCCGAGCGTGCTGGTCGTCGAGGACGAGGACCATCTCGCGGCGGGGCTGAAGCTGAACCTCGAGCTCGAGGGGTATGCCGTGGAGCTCGCCGCCACGGCGCGGGCGGCGGGGGAGCTCTTGCTCGACGCGGGCCGCTTCGACGCGATCGTCCTCGACGTGATGCTCCCGGACCTCGACGGGTTCTCGCTCTGCGCGCGTCTGCGCCGCGCGGGCAACTAC
>CAIKNO010000101.1 GCA_903828805.1 uncultured Sandaracinus sp.
CCACGTCGAGGGCCGCCCCACCGCCGACCACAAGCGAGCCGGCGCCCGCCCACCCCGCGGAGAGCAGGACCTCCGCGGCGACGGCGCGGCCGCACTCCCGCGGGGGAAGATCGGCCGAGGCGAGATCGGTCTGCAACCACGCCGCGAGCACGCGGCCCATCGGATCCGCGGACATCGCCGGCAGCGCCGTGCCGGCCACGTTCATGTCGAGCGGGCTCGCGCAAGCGCCATCCGCCCGGGGCAAGCCCACCGGAAAGTGGTGGTCAGGCTCGATGAACACGTCCGGCAACGTGCCAGCCCGCCCGAGGACCAATCGCTGACAGCCCGAAGGCACGAGGCCGACGAGTTGGGTCGGCCCGAACGCCACCGAGGCCATGCCGCGCACCTCGCGGGACATCACCGCGGGGGTCGTCGCGAGCGGCGCCTGCGTCGGCGTGATGGCGCTCCGGTCGGTGGTGATCAGGGCCGGACGCACGGTCGCGGATGCCTCGCTGGACGAGGCGAGCGCGTGCAGGGCGCCGCCCGAGCCCCCCGCGAACGCCACGAGGTTGGGTTCGGCATCGAGCGACGAGTCGAGGGTCCACGCCGTCGTGACCGTCAGCGCGTCCTCGTCGATGCGCGCGTCGCAGTCGTTGTCGATCCCGTCACACACCTCGGGCCGGCCCGGCGCGCGCAACGCGTCGGACTCGTCGCAGTCGGCGCCGGGATCGCCTTCGCCCACGCACATCGGGTCGGGGGCGCCGTCGGCATCTCCGTCGCGCGCGTCCACCACGCACGTCCCGCTCCGACATTGCCACGTGAGGCACGCGTCCCCGGTCGGCGCGACCGACGCGAGGTGTCCGCAGAACTCGGCCGGCTGCGACGCGCACGACTCGCCCCCGAGATCGCTCGACAAGCCCATGAGGCTGCATCCCGACAGCAGGAGCGCCGCCGCGAGCAGCCGAACATTCGAGAGGGGCGCGCGGGAGGTCGGGCGTTCCGTGCCCGTGGAACGAGGCCGCATCTCAGAACCTCCCCGAGACGGTGCCGGGACCGACCGACACCGAGGGCTCGTCGCCCCCGCCGAAGTCGGTCACGAAGCCGATGGCGAACGTGCTCGCCGCCAGCACCGCACCGGTGATGAAGAACACGTCGGAGAAGAGCGCGGACTGCTCGATGACGCCGGGATCGCGCGGCAACGCCGGGTCGAGCGAGCGCTGCCGATCGCGCTCGGAGAGCGCCGAGACCCCGAAGAACGTGGCCACACCGATCGCGGCCGCGCTCACGACCACGCCGCCGACGAAGACCGGCACGGGCACCGGCGGGGCCGCGACCTCCTCGACGTTCACGACCGTGGTCGGCTCCCGGAGCTCGACGACGAGCGCGGCCCTGCCCTGCGCGGCCACCGTCACCTCGCGACGCTCGGGCACGCGTCCCTCGGCGCGGACCTCGATGGCGTGCGTGCCTCCGGGCACCAGGACGTCTCCGGGGGCCCGGCCGACGACGCGCTCGCCGAGCCACACCTCGGCGGGAACGTTCGAGTCGACGTGAATCGTGCCGAGCAGGCCGCGCAGCGTGCGGACCGTCCTCTCGACGCCCGCGCGGTCCGGAGCGTCCGCGTCGGAGAGCTCGAGGTAGCGCGCGTACGAACCGAGGGCGACGTCGTACCGGTGCAGCTCTTCCTGGCACTGCGCGATGTTGAACATTGTGTTCGGCCGGGGCCGCAGCGCGAAGCTCGCCTCGAGTTCCGCGAGCGCCCCCTCGCAGTTGCCCGCCTGCGCCAGGGCGAGCCCCTGCGAGAAGCGCTGCCGGGCCTGCTCGAGCACGGCTGCGTCCGCGACCGCCGGGTCCGGCTCGGCCGCCGTCACGTCGGCGGGCGGGTCCTGCGGCGCGGAGGACGGCGGCTCGCCCGACTGCGCCTCGACGCTGCACGGCAAGGAGCCCGAGGCGAGCGCGAGAACGAACCACGCAAGCGCAGCCGGGGAGCGACGGTGGCGGGAAGACATCAGAAATTCCCTCGAAACGCGCCCTCGCGGCCGCGATAGATGCCGTCGTCGGCGGGCGGGGTCGATGGGGTCGCCGGCGGGGCCGCGGGCGGCTCGGGTGCACGCGCCCCGTCCCGGGGAGACTCGGCGACCGCCGCCACGCGCGACGTCCCCGCCGACGACGCGGGACGGCTGCCTCCGCCGGAGGGACGTTCCGCAGGCGGCGGAACGACCACCACGGGCGCGGACGAGAGCTCTGCGAGCTCGATGTCCAGTTGCTTGTCGGCATCGAGGATGACCCGACGCTCGACGCCTCGGAACCCCTCCCGGTCCACCCGCAAGAGGCGCGGCGCCAACGACCTCGGCTGCCACGCATCGACGGGGTTCGGGTACTCGACGCCGTCGAGCGAGATGCGCGCGTCCGCGGGCGTCGCGCGCACGACGAGGCGCACCTCGCGCGGCGTCTCCTCGGGCGAGGCCGGCGCGCCGGCCTCTCTCACCGGGCTCGGAGGCGTCGAGGAGGGCCCGGTCTCGGGCAGGCCCGACGGAGCGCCGCGCGGCGCGGCCACGAGGAACGCCACCCCGCCGAGCGCTGCGAGGGCCGCGCCCGCCGCGAGCACCCGCCAAGGCAAGGGCTGGCCCGGGACCACGGACGGCTCCTGCGGCGGCGTCGGTCGGGCGTCCCCGAGGCCCTCCGCTGGGCCGGGTCCCGGCGCCCTCGTGCGCAGCGGCGCCGTGACGTCCGCGCTCCCTTCGCGCGCGCCCGGTCGCCCGTCACCGGCACCGCGCGCTTCGGGCTCGCCCTGGGCCACACCACGGCTGCCGGGACGCGGGGTGCGCCCCACGGCCGTCGGCGCGTCCGACCTCGACGTCGCCGCGGGCTCCGGGCGAACACTGGCCAGCCGTGGCGGCGCGTCGAAGTCGGCCCAACGGCCGAGCGCGGACTCGAGCTCGCGCATCCGCTGGGGTCGATCTTCCGCTTCCCGGGCGAACGTGCGATGGACGAGGGCCTCGAGGTCCTCGGGGAGGTCGAGGCGGTGACGCGACATCGGCATGGGGGTGCCGCTGACGATCTGCAGCAAGAGCATCGGGTACGTCGGGGCCCGGAAGGGCAGCGCCCCGGTCAGCATCTGGTACAGGATGACGCCGAGCGCGTAGATGTCGGTGCGGTGGTCGACCGAGCGGAGCCCCTGCGCCTGCTCGGGGGACATGTAGCTCGGCGTGCCGATCGCCATCCCGGTCTGCGTCAGGCTCGCGCTCGTGTCGTCCGCGCGCATCTTCGAGATCCCGAAGTCGAGCACCTTCACGAAGACCGCGCCGTCGCGTCGCGCGACCAGGAAGATGTTGTCCGGCTTGAGGTCCCGGTGGACGATCCCCTTGTCGTGCGCGGCCTCGAGCGCGTCCGCGACCTGGACCGCGATCCGCACCGCGAGCCCGATCGACAACGGCCCGCGCTCGAGCCGCTGCCCGAGCGACTCACCCGCCAGCAGCTCCATCACCAGGTAGGGCGCGCCATCGGGCAGGTCGCCCATGTCGGTCACGTCGACGATGTGATCGTGCCCGATCGACGTCGCCGCCCGGGCCTCTCGCTTGAAGCGCTCGACGACGAGCGGGTCCCTGGCGAACCCGGCGTGCAGGCATTTCAGCGCGACCCGATGGTCGAGCAGCAGGTGCGTCGCCTCGTAGACGGCCCCCATCCCGCCCGACCCGAGGAGCGACTCCACCCGGTAACGGCCCTCGACGACCGTGCCGGGCGCGAGGGTCGGCCCGTCGTCGTCTCCACCGTGCCCGCCTCCCGTCCCCCCGGAGGACGGCTCCGATTGCTGCTCGCTCACTCGGCGGGCATCCTACCACCGCTGGGTCTTGCTTCGCATCGGGGGTTTTTTCATGACACACGCCGCATCGTGCCTGCTCTTGCTGGCGCACCTCTTGTTCGGCTGCAGCGCCGAGCCCGCGCCACCCGACGGCGGGGACGACGCGGGAACCGCGCCCGACGCCGGCGCCGCCGAGCCGTGCACCACCCCCTCGGACTGCGACGACGGGCTCTTCTGCAACGGCCAGGAGTCGTGCTCGGAGGGGTTCTGCCGGGCCGGTGAGACCCCCGACTGCGACGACGGGGTCGCGTGCACGCGCGACGTCTGCTCCGACGCCCGGGGCGCGTGCCGCAACATCGTCCCGGACGCCGACGGCGACGGTGTGGGCACCGCCGCCTGCGTCGACGCCGCGGGCGCGCCCCTCGGTCAGGACTGCGACGACGCGAACCCCGCGCGGTTTCCCGGCGCGGAGGAGCTCTGCGACACCGCGGACCTCGACGAGGACTGCGACCCGTCCACCTTCGGGCCCCTCGACCTCGATGGGGATCGCTACCGTTCGTCCGCTTGCTGCAACGTGGAGGCCGACGGGACCCGACGCTGCGGCGAGGACTGCGACGACAGCCGCGCGCAGGTGAGCCCGGCCTCGACCGAGGCGTGCGACGGCTTCGACAACGACTGCGACGGACGCGTCGACGAGGGCGTCGGCGGCGCGCTCTTCGTCGATGCCGATCGCGACGGGCACGGCGACCCCGCCGCGCCGATGAGCGGCTGCAGCGGGCGCGTCGGCCTCTCGGTCCTCGACGACGACTGCGACGACACCAGCGCGGCGCGCAACCCGGGTCAGCCCGAGTTCTGCGACGTCGTCGACAACGACTGCGACGCGCGCGTGGACGAGATGGCCGCGCCGGTGCCGTGGTACCCGGACCGCGACGGTGACGGCTTCGGGGCCCGCGGCGCGACGCCGACCGCGAGCTGCGCGCCGCTCGCCGCGCACTCCCTGCTCGGGACCGACTGCGACGACGGCAGCGCCGCGCGGAACCCCGCCGCCGCCGAGCGATGCAACGGCCGCGACGACGACTGCAACGACCTCGCCTACTTCTTCCTCGGCGTGAACGACACCGAGGACGACGACGGTGACGG
>CAIKNO010000102.1 GCA_903828805.1 uncultured Sandaracinus sp.
ACCTCGAGCCCCTGCGCGCGGTGGGGGCGAGCCCCGACGTCGCGACCCTCGTCTCCACCCTCCCCATGCCCGGCACCAACACGACCCGGTCCGTGCGCATCACGCGCACCGCGGACCGCGCGTGGGCCGCCTGGGTCACCGAGCACCCGATCGTCGGCGCGGTCGGCGGCGGTCGGGTGGGCATCCTGCGCGCGGCCGATCACGCGTTCCGGATCATCAGCCACGAGGACGGCTTCGGCGCGATGCCCTTCGACAGGCCGATCGACGTGGCCCTCGCCGTGCGGGGCGGCGTGCCGCGGGCCTACTTCGTGTACACGACGCCGACCGCGACCACCCACGCCGCGCACCAGCTCCACTGCAGCCCGACCGTCGATCCGATCACGGGCTGCAACGCGATGCGCTGGGTGGACTGGAACCCCACGAGCGGCGCGGTGATCCTCGGGGGCGAGTGGGTCATCCAGTACGGCACGGCGAGCGCGATCGAGATCTCGGAGGACCGCACGCGCGGCTACATCGCCCACCGGACCAGGTCCTTGGTCGAGGTCTGGGACTTCGGCGACGGGACCTTCAGCGCGTTCACGCCGCTCGGCGCCGACCTCACGGTCGCGCGACCAGCCACCGCGCTCTGGCTCTACTGATCGAGCGCTCTTCCGGGCTGCGGGACGTCGACCCCGACGGCGTCCTGCACCCTCGAGAATCCGTCGCGCCTCGCGAGCGCGGCGAGCTCGCGCCCGAGCCTCGAGGGCAACGTGGGCCCGCCGTAGACGAAGCCCGTGTAGAGCTGCACCAGCGTCGCGCCGGCGCGGATGCGGGACCAGATCTGCTCCGCGTCCTCGATTCCGCCCACCGACACGAGCACCAGCCGGTCTCCGACCCTCGCCCGGAGCCGGCGCAACACCTCGAGCGAGCGGGCAGCGAGCGGCGCCCCCGAGAGACCGCCCGCCCCGAGCGCGGCGACCGCGGCCCCATCGGTGCGGAGCCCCGCCCGCGACACCGTCGTGTTCGTCGCCACGATGCCCGAGAGTCCGAGCGAGAGCGCGAGGTCCGCGACCGCGTCGATGTCCTCGTCGCCGAGATCGGGCGCGATCTTCACGAGCAAGGCCGGTGCCCGAGCGCCCGCGCACGCCTGCTCGAGCCGCGCCTGCACCGCGCGAAGAAGAGGCCCGAGCCGCTCGACCGCCTGCAGATCACGCAGCCCGGGCGTGTTCGGAGAGCTGACGTTGACCACCATGTAGTCCGAGAGCGGCGCGAGCCGAGCGGTGCTCCGCTCGTAGTCGGCGACGGCCTCGTCATCCGGCACGCGCTTGGTCTTGCCGATGTTCACGCCGACCACCCCGCGCCCGCGGTCCCGCCCCGTCAGGCGGCGCTCGGCCTGCGCCGCACCCCCGTTGTTGAACCCGAGACGGTTGATCAACGCGCGATCCGCGGGCAGCCGGAACATGCGCGGCGTCGGATTGCCCGGCTGCGCCTCCGCCGTGACCGTGCCGACCTCGACGAACCCGAACCCGAGCGCGAGCAGCGCGTCGTGTCCCGCCGCGTCCTTGTCGAACCCGGCCGCCAGGCCGATCGGCGTGTCGAACGAGAGCCCCAGGGCCTCGACGCGCAGGGCGGGATCGCGGGGCCGGAGCAGCGCGCGGGCCATCGACGCGACCCCGGGCAACCGGCAGAGCAGACGCCATGCGCCGAACGCGAGATGATGCGCCGTCTCGGCGGGGAGCATGAAGAGCCAGGGTCGGAGCAGGACTCGGTACAGCATGGTCGGGCGCGAGGATAAGGGACGCGCGCCACCCGCGCCCGCGGGTTGCCCCGTCCGACACCCCGGCACTACGCTGCGCGGGCCCGGCTCGACGGGTGCGAGGCATCGATGGACGACTTTTCCGGGCGACGCATCCTGGTGACGGGAGGCGCGGGCTTCCTCGGCTCGCACGTGGTCGACGCGCTCCGTGCGCGCGGCGCGACCGACGTCGTGGTGCCTCGCTCGCGCGACTGCGATCTGACCGACGCCACCGCCACCGAACGCCTCTTCCGCGAGGCGCGGCCGGACCTCGTGCTGCACCTCGCAGCCCGCGTCGGCGGCATCGGCGCGAACCGCCGGCATCCGGGCACGTTCTTCCACGACAACATGGCGATGGGCCTCCACGTCCTCGAGTCCGCGCGGCGCGCCGGCACGCCGAAGGTGCTCGTCGCGGGGACCATCTGCGCCTACCCCAAGTTCGCTCCCGTTCCCTTCCGCGAGGAGGACCTCTGGAACGGCTATCCGGAGGAGACGAACGCGCCCTACGGCATCGCGAAGAAGGCCCTGCTCGTGATGGCGCAGGCCTACCGCGCCGAGTTCGGCTCGAACTTCATCGTGCTCTTCCCGGTGAACCTCTATGGCCCGCGGGACAACTTCGACCTCGAGGACTCGCACGTCATCCCCGCGATGATCCGCAAGTTCGTCGAGGCCGAGGCCCGTGGCGAGCCGCACGTGGTGCTGTGGGGCGACGGCACTCCGACGCGCGAATTCCTCTTCGTCGAGGATGCCGCCGAGGGCCTCGTGCAGGCCGCCCTCCGCTACGATGGGGCAGCGCCGGTGAACCTCGGGGCGGGCTTCGAGATCTCGATGGCCTCCCTCGCCTCGACCATCGCCGAGAAGGTCGGATACCGCGGCGAGCTCGTGTGGGACACCAGCCGGCCGAACGGTCAGCCCCGCCGCATGCTCGACGTGTCCCGGGCGAAGGCGTACTTCGGTTTCGAGGCCCGCACGTCGCTCGACGGCGGACTCGCACGGACCGTCGCGTGGTACCGGGCCCACCGGGCCGAGATCCAGGCCGCAGAGGCCTCGCGGGAGACTGCATGAAGCGCGCGCTCATCACCGGCATCACCGGACAGGACGGCTCCTATCTCGCCGAGCTGCTGCTCGGGAAGGGCTACGAGGTCCACGGCATCGTGCGGCGCTCGAGCAGCTTCAACACCGACCGCATCGATCATCTCTACCGGGATCCGCACGAGAAGGACGTGCGGCTGAAGCTGCACTTCGCGGACCTCAACGACAGCTCCTCGCTGCAGTCGGTGCTCGGTCTCGCGATGCCCGACGAGGTCTACCATCTCGGCGCGCAGAGCCACGTCCGGGTCTCCTTCGACATCCCGGAGTACACCGGTGAGGTCACGGCCCTCGGCACCGTGCGCATGCTCGAGGCCATCCGGCGCTCCGGGCATCCGTGCCGCTTCTACCAGGCGAGCTCGAGCGAGCTCTACGGCAAGGTCGTCGAGACCCCGCAGCGCGAGACCACGCCGTTTCATCCTCGCAGCCCGTACGCGGCCGCCAAGGCGTACTCGTTCTACATCACGCAGAACTACCGCGAGGCGTACGGCCTGTTCGCATCGAACGGCATCCTGTTCAACCACGAGTCCGAGCGCCGTGGCGAGACCTTCGTGACCCGGAAGATCACCCGCGCGGTCGGGCGCATCAAGCACGGGCTGCAGAGCGAGCTCTTCCTCGGCAACCTCGACGCGAAGCGCGACTGGGGGCACGCCGAGGACTACGTCGAGGCGATGTGGCGGATGCTCCAGCACCACACGGCCGACGACTTCGTGATCGGCACCGGCGAGACCCACGCGGTGCGAGAATTCGTCGAGCGCGCCTTCGACGCGGCGGGCCTGGTGTGGAGCGATTTCGTGAAGCTCGACCCGCGCTATCTCCGCCCGGCGGAGGTCGACCTGCTGCTGGCCGACGCGTCGAAGGCGAAGCGGGAGCTGGGCTGGACCGCGAAGGTCGGCTTCGAAGCGCTGGTGCGGCGCATGGTCGAGTCCGACCTCGAGCTCGCGGCCCGCGAGAAGCGCGCGCGGGGTTGAGCCGCGACCGGTCGGCGCCACCCGCTCAGGTCGCAGCGCCGGCGTCGTGGTCCTCGAGCCTGTCGACCCGTCGCAGCTCGGGAAACCCCCACGCCCAGAGGGCGGTCACGGCCAGCGCGCCGAGCCCGCCGACGACGACCGCCGGGACCACGCCGAACCACGCCGCGGTGAAGCCCGACTCCAGCTCGCCGAGCTCGTTGCTCGCGCCGATGAACACGAGGTTCACGGCGGCCACCCTTCCCCGCATCTCGGGCGGCGTGGTGATCTGGACGACCGTCTGGCGGATCACGACGCTGACCATGTCGGCGGCGCCGAGCACGGCCAGCGCCGCGAGCGACACCCCGAAATTCGTCGAGAGACCGAACACGACCGTGGCGAGGCCGAAGAGCGCCACGCTCACGAACATGACCACGCCCGCGCGACCGCGGAGCGGCCGCAGCGCGAGCCCGAGCGCGACCACGCCGGCCCCGACGGCGGGTGCCGCGCGCAGCAGCCCGAGGCCCGTGCTGCCCACGTGCAGCACGTCGCGCGCGTAGACCGGCATCAGCGCGACGGCCCCGCCGAGCAGCACCGCGAAGAGATCGAGCGAGAGGGCGCCGAGGATGACCCGGTGCGTCCGCACGTAGCGCACGCCCGCGAGCACCCGCTCGATCCCTCCTCCGACCGGCCGCAACGTCTCGGGTCGGTACCGCAGACCGAAGAGCAGCGCGACCACCACGCCCTCGACCGCCGCGGCGAGCCAGAACACCGTGTCGCCACCCGCCGCCGCGAGCAGCAGCCCCGCGAGCGCCGGGCCCGTGATGGTCGCGATCTGGAAGGTCGTCGAGGACAGCGCGATCGCCGGCGCGAGCTCCCCCGGCGGCACGAGCGCCGGGACCAAGGCCTGCGCCGCGGGACCCGAGAACGCGCGGGCGATGCCGAAGGCGACGAGCACCGCGTAGATGGGCGCGGTCCCTGCCTCGGGGCGCGCCACGAGCCACGCGAGCGCGCACGAAACGAGCGCGACCGCGGCATGACAGACGGTCAGGATGTGCTTCCGGTCGACGCGGTCCGCGAGGTCCCCCGCGATGGGCGAGAGCACGAAGAGCGGCGCGAACTGGGCGAGGCCCACGAGACCAAGCGAGAGCGCATCGTTCGTGCGCTCGTAGAGCACCCAGCCTATCGCCACCGACATCATCTGGACGGCGTTCACCGAGAGCAACCGAACGCCCTGATAGAGGGCGAAGGGTCGATGGCGCAGGGGGCCACGCACGGGTTCAGTCCGCCACGGCCGGGACGAGCGACCCCTGCGCGTCGGGGCGCGCCAGCGCACGCTCGACCACGAAGAGCAGCGGCGGCACGAGGAGCCCGATGCCGATCGAGATCCACGCGATGCGGTCCACGTGCACCAGGCGCCCCGAAGGCGTGGTGGTCAAGATCGCCGTCGAGAGCAGCCCGCCCGCGCTCGTGGCCAGGTGCTGCACGATCGACTGAAGCGACTGGAAGCGCGCCCGCTCCGCCGGCAGAGGGACCTTCGTCGAGAGGGTGCTGTACGCCACGTTCCGCAGCCCGTTGAAGAACATCAAGAACATGAACACGACGACGACCGGCACCTCGTGGCTCTGCCGCACGAACCCGAACCACAGGACGAGCGACAGACAGAGCGTTCCTGTCGTCCCGACCTTGAAGCTGCCGAAACGATCCACGAGCCCCCCGATCGCGCGGAGCGACGCGAGGCTCACGAGACCGCCGCACATGTAGAGCACGGGCAGGTCGGCGCGTGCGTAGCCCTGGTTCGCCTGCAGGTAACCGGCGATGTTCGGGAGCAGCACGAAGGCGCCCATCATCGCGGCGGCGGTGGTCGCGTAGGAGAGCCACGTGGTGCGTCGCGACAGGATGCGGCGGAAGCCCTCGAGCGCCGGCTCCCGGGGCGCATCGAGATGCGCACGCATCGACGGGACCACCCGCCACGCCGCGTACGCAGCCACGAGGGCGAGGGCGCCCGTCGCGAGGAAGGGCGTCTGCCAGGTCCCGTGGTCGGCGAACCAGAGACCGACCGGCACGCCGACCACCGAGGCGACCGAGAACGCCATCATCACGGTGCCGAGCGCACGACCGCGCCGCTCGATCGGCACGACGTCGGAGAGGATCGACATGACGAGCGACGTCGCCGGTCCCCCCGAACGCCCCCGCGACGACCCGCGCGAGCACGAGGGAGGGCAGGCCGGTCGCGAACGCGGCACTCGCCGTGCCCACCGCGAGGCCGACGAGCGAGAACACCAGGGCAGAGCGCCGGTCGAAACGGTCGAGCACCAGCGCCCCGAGGAACCCCGTCGCGGCCGCCGCGAAGGTGTAGCTCACGACGACGAGGCCCAGGTGCGACAGCGGGATTCCGAGATCGCGCGCGAAATCGGGGCCCAGCGGCGCCACCATCATGAAGTCGAGGATGTTGACGAACTGCACCGCGGCGAGCAGCAGGAGGATGCGACGTTCGGCAGAGGGTTCCACGGTGCAGCAGGGTGGACCGTCCGCCGGGACCACGCCAACGGACCGGGGCCGCGGTCTTTGCCACCGAGGACCGCCGTCGGACGGCGAGGGGCCATGGACGGGTCGGACGGCGTCGCCGGGCGACCGCGGAGGAGGGCCACGCGGTCCACGCGGGGCGAGCCGAGGCGCGCCAGCGTGAGCGCGGCGCGACCGCACGGAGCGACCGGCGCGACGGGCATGCCCGCAGGCCGCGGTCGGGTCGCCGCTCGGGAGACCCGACCGCGCGCAGGGGGAATCAGGCGGCGGCTTCGGCGAGATCGGAACGGCCGGGCAGAGGCACGGCGCCTGCGAGCTTGGACAGGACGGCGACACGGAGCTTCGCGCGCATCGCAGCGTCCTCGATCAATGCGAGACGCGCTTTCTCCCGGCCCTGGCCGAGACTCTGTCCGTCGTAGCTGTGGTACGCGCCGCTCTTCTCGATGAGACCGTGGGTGACGGCGAGGTCCAGGAGATCGGCGACCGCATCGATCCCGACGCCGTAGCGGATGTCGACCTCGGCCACCTGGAACGGCGGCGCGAGCTTGTTCTTGACGACCTTCACCTTGGTCCGGTGACCGCAGACCTCCTCACCCACCTTGACCTGACCGATGCGGCGGACGTCGAGGCGGACGCTCGCGTAGTACTTCAGGGCATTGCCCCCGGTGGTGGTCTCGGGAGACCCGAAGGTCACCCCGATCTTGGTGCGCAGCTGGTTGATGAACATGATCGTCGTGCCGGTGCGGTGGGTGATGCCGGTGAGCTTGCGGAGCGCCTGGCTCATGAGACGCGCCTGCAGCCCGACGTGCTGATCGCCCATCTCGCCTTCGATCTCGGCCTTGGGCACGAGCGCGGCCACGGAGTCGACGACGACGAGGTCCACGGCGCCACTGCGGACCAGGGTCTCGGCGATCTCGAGGGCTTGCTCGCCGTTGTCGGGCTGCGAGACGAGGAGATGCTCGGTCGAGACCCCGAGCTGGGCCGCGTATCGCAGGTCGAGCGCATGCTCGGCGTCGACGAACGCTGCGATGCCGCCTGCGCGCTGGCACTCCGCGATGGCGTGCAGGGTGAGCGTGGTCTTGCCGCTGGCCTCCGGCCCATAGACCTCGATCACCCGACCCCGCGGATAGCCCCCGCAGCCGAGGATCGCGTCCAGCGAGGGCGCGCCGCTCGGGATCACCGCCACGGGCTCGATGGAACGGGGCTCTCCGAGGGCCATGATCGAGCCCTTTCCAAACTGCTTCTCGATGGCGGAGACCGCCTGTTGCACGGCCTTCCACTTGTCCTTGATCGACATCTCATTCTCCAATGGCACGGGTCGAGACACACGCGCGCGGCACCGCGCCGCACGCGGAGTTCAGGCGCGCAGGGGCGCAGCCGAGAGGCGGCGGTCGAGCACGCGGTACTGGAGGGCCTCCGCGACGTGGGTCGCCTCGATGCCGTCGACGGCCTCGAGGTGCGCGAGGGTCCGGGCCACGCGGAGGGCGCGTGAGAAGCCCCGCATGCTCAGGCCGAGGGACTCGCCCGCCCGATCGAGCAGGACGCGGGCGGCTGGGCGAAGGGCCGCGAGATCGCGCGCGAGCAGCTGGGAAGGGTTCGGGTGCTTCCCGGCGGCCAGAACGTCACCGGCCCGCTCGGCGCGGGCGCGCGCCGCGACGACCCGGGCACGCACGGTGGCGGAGTCCTCTCCGGACCGGCCAAGGCCGAGGTCCGAGATCCGGACCGGAGGGAGGGTCACGTGAAGATCGAAGCGGTCGAGCAAGGGCCCGCTGAGGCGAGCTCGGTAGGCCTCGATGCGCGACGGGGCACAGACGCAGGGATGGCTCGAGTCCCCCGCGTGGCCGCACGGGCAGGGGTTCATCGCCGCCACCACGAGGGGCTGGGCGGGCATGCTCACGCGGTCGCGCGCCCGCACGACGATGGCGCGGCCCGACTCCATGGTCGTGCGGAGGGACTCCACCGCCGATCGCTGAAATTCGAGCAATTCGTCGAGAAAGAGAACCCCTCCGTGGGCCAGGGTGACCTCGCCGGGCCGCACGGGGTCGCCTCCGCCGACGAGCGCGGCGGCGCTCGCGGAGTGGTGAGGCGCGCGGAAGGGGCGCTGCCCCACGGTCGCGGACCCCTCGAGGCCGGCGGCGCTCGCGATGGTGGCGATCAGGGCCCTCTCCTCGTCGGCCGGAGGCGGCAGGATTCCGGGCAGCCGGCGCGCGAGCATGGTCTTGCCGGCGCCCGGGGGGCCGAGGAACAGGACGTCGTGTCTTCCGGCAGCGGCGATCTCCAGGGCGCGACGGGCCCCCTCCTGACCGCGGACGTCGCGCAGATCGGGGGCGCCGAGGGCGCCTTGATCGTCGACGGGCGCGCGTGCCGCGGCGCTCGGGAGATCGGCCGCGTGTCCGAGGAACGCGACGACCTCGGAGAGGTTCCGCGCGAGACGCACCTCGAAGCCGGCGATGACGCTGGCCTCGTGGGCGTGCTGGGCCGGGACGATGGCCCGTCGAAGTCCGCGCTGGCGCGCGCTCTCGATCAGCGGAAGGACCCCGCGGACGCCCCGAAGGTCCCCGGTGAGGGAGAGCTCGCCGACGATCAGCGTCTCGTCGAGGAGGTTCGGAGCGCACGCGCCCGAGGCCGCGAGCACCGCGACCGCGATCGGCAGGTCGAAGCTCGCCCCGCGCTTGGGAAGTTCAGCGGGGGCAAGGTTGAGAACGATGTGCCGGGGCGGGAGCTCGAAGCCGCTGTTGGCGAGCGCGGCCCGCACACGGACGCGACTCTCCCGGACCGCGGACTCCGCGAGGCCGACGATGTCGAACCCCGGCAGCCCCTTGCCGAGGTGGACCTCGACCTCGACGGGACGGGCCTCGATGCCGACGAGACAGGCTGCAAGGACGCGGGAGAGCATGACGCTCCCCTCTTCACATCCCGGACCTGCCTCCGCGCATCGAACGTCGAGGATTCGAGCGAGACCGGCGGCGGAACGGCGGGCGCCCGGCGGCGCACGCCACGCTCAGTCCGGCGCCGTCAGTGCAGGGCGGCGCACGCCACGCTCACCCCGACGACGTCAGTGCCGCGCGGCGCACGCCACGCTCACCACCAGCCCGTCAGTGACGGGCGGCGCCGGCGGTGGAGGCCGAGCTGCTCTCGACCGCGACGAAGTGCAGATGCGAGAACTCGGCTTGGCCGATCGTGTAGATCAGCTCGGAGAGCG
>CAIKNO010000103.1 GCA_903828805.1 uncultured Sandaracinus sp.
CCGGTCGACGCTGCGGACTGCAACGAGAACGCCGAGGCGCTGTTCATCGACGGGGCCAACGGCGTGTGCCGCGACGTGCGCCGCGAGGCCGGGCGGGGTCGGGCGGACGGCGGCGCGCTCGCCCTCGGGTTCGTGGTCGCGGTGGCCGTCCTCGCGGCGTGGCTCCGGCGTGCGGCTCCGCGCGCGCGCGCCCTCGTCGTGGTCGTGGCCGCGTCCTTCGCGGCGATGCCGGGGGCGTGGGCGCTCGGCACGCGGCGGGCCGATCGACCGACGGCCCTGCGCGACACCGCCGCCGTTCCGCGGGCGCTGCACGACGCCCTGCGGGCCCACGCCGAGGCGTGGGGATGCGCGGAGATCACCGTGCACGGCTGCCCCTCGTGCGAGCCGGTCGGCAGGCTCGCGCTCGCGGGGCTCCGGTGCGACCACCCCGCCGCGATCGAGCTCCATCCCGGGGCCTTCGACGGGGTGTGTGAGGCGTCGGGCGCGGTGCTGCGCTGCGGAGCTGCGCGTTGAGCTGGGTGCTGGTGCCGCTGCCCGCGCTGGTGCTGATCACGCTGGTCGGCGCCGCGCTCGACCGGGCCGCGGGGCTCGGCTTCTCCGGGGCCGGCGCGTGGCGCTGGGCGCCGCGTGCGCTGCTCGGCCTCGTGCTCGCGGTGGGCTGCGTGGTGCACCCTTGGGCCGGCGCAGCGCTCGGGATGGTCGTGGTGTGGTGGAGCCGAACGCGCGGGGCTTTGCCCGGGCGCGGCCCGTCGACCGAACGCACGGGGGTGTGGTTCTTGCTCGCCGTGCTCACGGTGATGCTCCTGCGTCCTCCGGGCGTTCTCTACTGGGACGAGGCCGTGTGGCTCGCGAAGGTGCGCCTCGCCGCGGGGGACCCGTGGCGACTGGTCACCGCATCCCTCGATCCGTCCTCGGACGTCGTGCCGCGCGGCTACCCGGTCTTCGCGTCCCTCGCGCAGTCGGCCTTCGCCGGTCTGCGCTCGGACACGCCGTCACTCGTGGCGGGGGCCGTCGCGCTCGCGGCCCTCTGCATCGCGATGGCGCTCGCGATGCTCCCCGCTGCCCGCCGCACAGGCGTCGTCTTCTGGCTCGCGCTCGCGCCGCTCTCGTGGGTGCACCTGCGCAGCGCGTACCTGGACCTGCCGCTCGGCAGCCTGGCGCTGGCCGTCGCCGCGGGCCTCGCCCGGGGAGAGCCCTGGGCCCGCCGGTCGGCCGTCCTCGCGGCGTGCCTGGCAGCCGGCATGAAGGACGAGGGGCTCGTTCACGTCCTCGCGATCGCCGCCGCGCACACGCTCGCCTCGGAGCGCCGGGCGGAGGCGGGCCGGGCGGCCGCGGAGGTCGTCGCGGGGGCGCTGCTCTCGTGGGGGACGTGGCGCGTGTTGCTGTCGGTGCACGGGGTCTCGAGCGGGGACCACGCGCTCTCGGGGGCGGGCCTGGCCGAGGCGGGCGACATCGCGCTCGCGGTGGTCCGGGCCGCGGCGGACGTGAGGTCGTGGGGGCTGCTCTGGCCGCTCGTCGGCGCGGCCGCCCTCGTGTCGTGGTCGGGCGCGCGTTCCACGGCGCGGCCCGTCGCGCACGCGCTCGCATGGCAGCTCGCAGGGCTCGTCCTCGCGCTCGTGCTGGGCACCGAGCGACTGCGGGTCTTCGCCCTCGACGGAAGCCTCGTCAACCGCTTGTGGATGCAGCTCGCGCCGATGGGCGCGTGGTTGCTCGCGGAGGCCCTCGCGGCCCGCCCGCCTGGGGCGCCCCACGCGCCGCACGCGACGAACGACGCGCCGTCCTGAGCGCCGCGCCTCCTCCGGGCCGCCCGCGCGGTGGGGGCGCGCACGCATGCTACCGTCGCGCACCGACCGCCGCGGGGCGAAGGAGAGGTGCGCGTGACGAAGCTGGGGACGATGCGGGTCTTGTGGGGCGCGATGATGGCCGCGCAGGCGATGTACGTGGCGTTGCTCGCCTTCGGGCTGCTCGGTCCGCGGCCGGCGCCCTCGGACCCGTGGATGCCGCTTCTGTTCGGGGGGATGGCCGCGTCCGTCGTGGTGGTGTCGTTCGTCCTGCCCGCCTTGCTCCTGCGACGGGGCGTGCAGGCCGCGTCCGAGGCCCTGCGTTCGTCGACCGACGATGCGGCCGCGCGGGCCAGCGCGTACCGCACCGCCTTCGCGCCGATGGTCCTGGGCTTCGCGCTCTCGGAGATGGTGTCGGTGATGGGGTTCGCGCTCGGGGCGATCGGACACCCGTTCTCGAGCTGCGCGCCCTTCTTCGCGGTCGGGGTGTTGCTGCTGCTGGTCCGCTTCCCCACGGAATCGGCGCTGCTGGGGCCGATGGAGCAGGCCCTCGGGCGTTCGCTGAGGGAGGCGGGGCCCGTGCTCGGCCTGATCCTCGTGACGACGGTCGGCGTGCTCGGCGTGGGATGCTCGTGCGGCGAGGGCATGCCGCCCCCGGACCGCCTCTGCACCCAGTCGTCGGACTGCGCGGCCTCCGAGGTCTGTCTCGACGGGCGCTGCGCCCTGCCTCCGGATGGGGGCGGCGCGAGGCTCGACGCCGGCTCGGGCGACGCCGGGCCCGCGGTGGACGCGGCGACCTGCGCGCCCGAGCAGACGTGCGGTGACGCCTGCTGCACCGCGCGCGAGCTCTGCTTCGGAGGCGCGTCGTGCGTCCGCGATGGGGGTCCCTGCGCGACGACCGACGATTGCGCGGGCGACACCTACTGCGAGCCCTCGCTGCTCCGCTGCATCCCGTACGGAGCGCCTGCGGACCACGTCTCGGACCCCACCTGCGCGCGGCTCGTCGCGGCCGGCACGTTCTCCCCGACGGTGCAGTGCGCCTTCGATGCCGCGCCGGCCGGCGATCCATTCCCCGCGAACGTGCACGTGCTCGCGACGCCGATGGTGGTGGACTTCGCCATCGGCCGTGCGGCCGACGCGCCCCGGCGCCCCTCGATCGTCGCGGTCTTCGATGACGGGGTCGACGGCGGCGGCGAACTGCCGACGGGCGTCATCCGCATCCTCGACGGGCGAACCTGCACGCAGCAGGCGGAGCTCGGTTCGCTGCAGCTCGTGTCCCACAGCTCGCCCCCCGCGCTCGGCGATCTCGACGGCGACGGGCGCCCCGAGATCGTGGCGAACCAGGCCGGCGGTGGCCTCGTCGCCTTCGGGTACGACGACGTGGGCGGGGCGTGGCGCGTCCTGTGGCGCTCGACCGCGGCCGACTGCACGACGCCGTACCGCGTCACCGGCAGCGGCTGGGCGGGGCCGTCCCTCATCGACCTCGACGACGACGGACGCCCCGAGATCTTGCGCGGCGGGATCGTGCTCGGCGCCGACGGATGCCTCGTCGACGACGCCTCGCTCGGCCTGCACGGGTACTCGCAGGGCATCTTCCCGGTCGTCGCGGACGTCGACGCCGACGGGCGGCTGGAGTTCGTGGCGGGCGACGGCGTGTGGCAGTGGGATGCGATGGCGCGACGCTGGACGCCCGAGGCCTATGCGGTCGGGGGCACCCCCGCGGGCCACGTCGCGATCGCCGATTTCGGAGCGTTCCCGGGCGCTGCGGCCTGGCCCGACGCGACGCCGGAGGTGGTGGTCATCTCCTCGGGCAGGGCGCGCGTGCAGACGCTCGACGGGACGATCGTCTTCGGTCCGGTGGCGCTGCCCGGTGCCGGCAACGGCGGCCCTCCCACCATCGGCGACTTCGACGGCGACGGGCGCGCGGAGTTCGCGAGCGCGGGCGCCAACGCCTACACCGTGTTCGACCTCGACTGCGCGGCGAGCCCCGTGGGCGCGTGCGCCAGCGGCACGACCGACGGGGTGCTCTGGTCGCAGCGTTCGCAGGACGCGTCGAGCAACGTGACCGGCTCGAGCATCTTCGACTTCGAGGCCGATGGCCGCGCGGAGGCCGTGTACGGCGACGAGTGCTTCCTGCGCGTGTACGACGGCCGCACCGGCAGCGTGCTCTTCAGCCAGAGCCGCTCCTCGTGCACGTGGAACGAGAACCCGGTCATCGCCGACGTCGATGGCGACTTCAACGCCGAGATCGTCATCGGGGACAACTACAACTGCGGCTCGGCCGCGAGCGGGCGGGACTGCTCGGCGTTCGGGCTCGATCCGGGCAACACCGACCCGCTCTTCGCGGGGCTGCGCTGCGCGCTCGGCTCCGAGTGCGTGAGCGGCGTGTGCGACGCGGGCTTCTGCCGATGCACGTCGAACGCCGAGTGCTGCGCGGGCGCCGGCTGCGAGACCTTCGTCTGCCAGGCGCCGCCTTCGGGCACACCGGGCACGGGCAACACCTGCCGCGCCTCGAGGCCGATCGGCACGCTCGGCATCCGCGTCTACCGCGATGGCGCGGACCGCTGGGTGCGCTCGCGCATGGTCTGGAACCAGCACGCGTACTTCGTCACGAACGTCGACGAGTTCGGGACCATCCCGAGGACGCGGGACACGCGCTCGAACTGGCTCGATCCCACGCTCAACAACTTCCGCGCGAACGTGCGCGGCGAGGCCATCCCCGGGGCGGCGCCGGATCTCACGACCGGCGGCAGCCCGCTGACCTGCGACGAGATGGGCGCACGGGTCACCGCGCAGATCTGCAACCG
The DNA here is from genome assembly GCA_903828805.1 of uncultured Sandaracinus sp. Classification (GTDB taxonomy): domain Bacteria; phylum Myxococcota_A; class Polyangia; order Polyangiales; family Sandaracinaceae; genus Sandaracinus. Next base: position 4,589 of record CAIKNO010000103.1, read on the forward strand.
CGGCACCGAGCCGGTCGGCTCCGGCGTCTCGGTCGGCTTCTACGTGGGCGATCCCGCGGCGGGCGGCACGCGCATCTGCGACGGCTCGAGCGTCGGCAACCTCGCCGTGGGCGAGTGCGAACGCGTGGAGTGCAACTGGCCCGAGGCGCCGACCGTCGCCCCCGGCCTCGACGTGTGGGTGGTCGCGGACGACGGCGCGATCGCGGGCGAGTGCCGCGAGGCGAACAACGTCACCGTGTTCCGGGGCGTGTACTGCGGCGCGATCTTCTGAGGCGCACGACGGGGCGGCGGTGCTTCTCGAGGCCGCCCCGCCCGCAGGCTCAGAAGAAGAGCGCCGAGCCGAGGTGCAGCGAGAGCTCGTGGACCGTCGTCGCGACCGGCTGCACGCTCGTCGAGCCGCCCATGGGCGCCGCGGCGTCGAAGCGCAGCCCGCCGATCTGGCCGGTGCCGAGCGCGTAGCGGGCGGCCACGGTGTTGACGAAGACCAGGTCGGGCGCGCTCTCGCCCTCGCCGAGCCGGTGCGGGGTCCTGAACTCCATGCCGAGCGTTCCGCCGAAGAAGTCGATGCGCGTGGCGCCGTACGCGTCGATGGCGCGGGTCGGGTCGAGGTCCGTGAAGAGCCCGGTCCCGAGCGCCAGCGTCGGGTCCACCTGCACCCGCGCCCCGACGCGGACGCCGCCTATCCACTCGCGCCGGACGCCGAGCGCGGGCGAGTCGAGCGCGTGCTGGGCGTCGACGTCGAGGCTGATCCATCCACGCTCCCACGTGTGCGCGATGGCGAGCCGGAACCGCGTGGGGGTGATCACGTCGAAGTTCGGAGAGAGGCCCGAGTCCTCGGTGGGCGCGAACGAGATGCCGCCGGGACCCGCCGCGAGCGCGGACCCGGTGACGTGGTACGCGGAGCCGACGACCACGCCGGGACTCCGCACCGTCACGCCGAGGCTCAGCCCCTCGATGGGCTGCCACTGCAGTCCCGCGCTGACCTCGAGGCTGACGCTCTGCGACGAGGTGAGGCTCGCCGTGCCGAAGACGGAGTCGGTGCCGCTGCCCGAGTCGATGCCTCCGAAGAACTGGTTGGTCAGCGCGAAGCTCCGGTAGGTGCCGAACACCGTGGCCCCGAGGCGCAGCGTGGGCGTCACCGTGGCCGCGAGCGTGATCCCCGCGTGGTAGGTCGAGCTCGACTCCTGCTGGGTCAGCTGCCAGTTCGCGACCGAATCGCCGAGGGGGTCGCGCAGCGTGACGCGATCGGTGTGGTTGGTGACCTGGGGCACGAAGACGCCCAGACCGAGGTTCGTGCGCGGGTCGAGGCGCCGCACGAGCGTCACCTCGCTGGGGATGCCGAGCAGCTCGTAGTAGCCGCCGTCCGCGCCGCGGCCGGTGGCGCTCGAGAGCAGGTCGCCGGCCGAGGCCAAGCGGAGCATGCTCGCGGAGCCGGACACGTCGAGCGAGTCACGGTCGACGGCCGCGACGCCCGCGGGGTTGTACCAGGTGGCCGAGCCGTCGTCGGTGAGCGCGCCGACGGCGCCCCCGCTCATGGCCGCGTCGTTGCCGACGAGCACCCCGTCGTCGTTGCCGGCACGGGCCGTGGCTGGATGGAGGAGCGCCGCATGGAGGAGCAAGGCGCAGGCCCCCGCCATGAGGGCGCCTGTGGCGCGCGACGTGCCCGGCCGCGGCACGCGGCGTGGGCAGAACGTGGCGGATTCGGGCGGGACGGGCATGCCGTGTCGGACGCCGCGGCGATGGGCCATGGCGCGGTCGCAGTGTACGGCGCCGCGCCCCCGCCGTCTTCGCGGCGCCGCGAGACGTCTGCGCCGGGGTGCCGCGGTGTGACGATCTCGTGAAGGGCGCCGCGTCTGCGCCGCGCGGCTCGTCGCGCAGGGCGCGGGCCAAGGGACTCACCGCGCATCCTCGAGGACCGCGTCGGCCGCGGCGAGCCCGGAGCGCGCGCAGAGCGGAAGGCCGCCTCCGGGGTGGGCGCTGCCGGAGGCGAAGTAGAGCCCGCGGACGCCGCGCGCACGGTTGGACGGGCGGCGAAAGGCCGCGAGGACGGAGTTGCTCGCGAGGCCGTAGAGCGCCCCTCCGCTCCCGGGAAACCGGGCGGCCAGGTCGCGCGGCGCGCGTTCCCACACCCACGTCGGTGCGGTGAACCCGTGGGCGCGCATGCGCTCCTCTGCGCGTTCGCGCAGCGGCCCGGACGGTCCGTTCCAGCCCGCAGGGGCGTTGGTCATCGCGAACAGCGGCACGCGTCCGTCGGGCCAGCCCGCGCGACCATGCGCGCGGGACTGATCGCACAGGTAGACCGTCGGCTCGTCGGGCGGGCGACGGCGGTCGAAGAGATCGACGAACTCCTGCTCGTACCGGGGCGGGAACAGCACCGTGTGCGCGGCCCGAGAGGGGTCGTCGGGCGCGGCGGTCAGGCCGTTCCATCCCGAGGTGGAGGGCTCCCCGTCGGCGGGCACGCCGTGGCGCGTCCCCGGGGGTAGGAGATCGTTCAGCACGTGGGCGACCTCGGCGTTCGCGATGACGACGTCCGCCGGCACGCGCTCGGTCCCGATGCGGACGGCGTTCACCCGCCCGCGCTCGATCTCGAGGGCGTCGACCGCCGCGTCCACGCGGAGCGTGACCCCCGCGGCGAGGGCGACGGCGACGAAGGCCTCGACGAGCGCGCCGATGCCGCCCTCGACCCCGAACCCGCCGAGGCCGAGCTCCACGTGCGCGATGCAGTTGAGGGTGGCGGGCGTACGGCGGGGATCGGAGCCGTTGTACGTCGCGTACCGGGCGAGGAGATCCCGGAGGTGTGGCGAGCGGACCTGGGCGTGGATGGCCGCGCGCATCGTGCGCAGCCCGTCGATGCGCGTGACGGCGAGGATCGCGGCCGGCGACATCAACGAGCCCAGCCCGGGCGCGGGTCCGAGCACGAAGCGCGGCGCCGCCGCGGCCCACACCCCGGCCGCGTAGGCGAGGAAGCGTCGCAGCTCGCCCGCCGCCTCCGGGCCGAGGGACCCAGCGACGCTCTCGAGGGTGGCCTCCTCCGTGGGGTGCACGTCGACGCGCGCCCCGTCGGGCCAGAGGTAGCGAAACGACGGATCGTGCGTCCGGAGGCGAACATGATCTTCGAGGCGCGACCCCGCGCGGCGCAGCACGGCGTCGAGCGCATCGGGCAGGGTGAGCACCGAGGGCCCGGTGTCGAAGACGACCCCGTCCACGGTGGCCGTGCCGGCCTTCCCTCCGGGCGCCTTTCCGCGCTCGAGCACGAGGACCGACCACCCCGCCGAGGCGAGCGCGACCGCGGCGGAGAGCCCGCCGAGGCCGGCGCCGACGACGACTGCCCGCCGGCTCACGGGCGCCTCGTGAGGTGGCCGAGGAGGCGCGCGCCGAGGCCCTCGTCGGAGCGGGCCGTCGGCGCCGGGATCCCGGGCTGCAGCGCGGCCTCCGGGAGCCCGTCGTAGAAGCGATCCAGGCGCTCGAGCCCGCCCGCCACCGCGGCCTCGAGGTGGGCCACGTCGGGAGCGCAAGGCGGTCCCAGCACGAGGCCGGCCGCGGGGCGGTGCGACTCGCGGAACCCGTAGGCTATCGAGAGCGGCAGCACGCGCGCGCGGCTCCGGCGCGCGAGCCACTCGACGCCGCGGGCAAACCCCAGCGGTCGCACCTGCGAGGGCCGCTGGCGCCCTTGCGGAAACACGAACACCACGCGCCCGGGGCGGTCGAGCCACGCGGTCGCGGTCCGGAGGCCACCGAGGGACGAGCCGCCGCCCGAGCGGTCGAGGCCGATGGCGCCGACCAGCGCCATGAACGGAAGCCGTCGGAGGTTGGCGGCGTCCATCAGGGCCACGGACTCTCCGCCGAGCGCCTGGTCGAGCCAGACGAGCAGGAGGGGGTCCCACCAGGCGACGTGGTTGGCGGCCACGATGAGCGGCTCCCGGGCGACGCGGGCGCGGGCCTCCTCCAGGCCCGCGGTCCACACCCCGTCGAAGGCGCGGGAGAGCCTCCAGCGCACGTAGGGCCTGGCGAACTTCAAGAACCGCGGGGAGCGCACGACTCGACTCATCCGCCTGGGTAGCTCCGGCCGCGCCAGAGGATGCGCCGCCGCGCGTGCCAGCGCCACGAACTCCATGCGATGCCGAAGAGGGGCGCGAAGCCGACCAGGTGCAGCGGGAGGGTCTCGGGTCGATGGCGGTACCTCACCACGAGCGCGGCGCGCTGCATCAGGTTCGCGCCGACCGCGACCCAGGCCGGCGCGCCGAGCGGAAGAAGGAGCCAGGGCAGCACGAACGTCAGCGTGTACAACGCGAGCGCCCCCGCGAGCCTGCCCGGCGTGGCGCCCAGACCGGCGTACAGGTTCTTGCTGAAGCCGCGCCAGACCTCGCCGCCGCCCGTGTACATGCGGCACCGGGCCATGAGGAAGCCGTCCGCGAAGCGCACCCGGAGGCCGACCGACTTCGCGCGCGCGCAGAAGGCCATGTCGTCCACCAGGGCGGCGCGCACCGCGGCGAATCCGCCCACGCGCTCCCAGCCCGCGCGGTGGATCGACAGGATCTGACCGTTCGCGGCGAGGATCCGGGGATCGCGCGTCCGGGGGATGAGCGCGAGCGGCAACCACGAGAGGTAGGTGAGATGAAGCAGGGGCAGGACGTGATGCTCGAGGAAGGTCCCGGTCTCTTGCCGCGGCACCGCGGTGACGACGTCGACCCCGCGGTGCAGGTCGGACAGACGGGCGAGCAGGTCGGGCGCGACGCGCACGTCGGCGTCGACGAAGAGCAAGAGGTCTCCATCCGCGAGGGCTGCGCCGCGCTCGCAGGCGTGCGCCTTGCCGACCCACCCCGGCGGCAGTGACGTGCCCCGCCCCACGGTGAACGTCCCGGCGAAGCCCTCGCGAAGCTCGAGCGAGAGCGCGTCGAGCACGCGGGGCGTACGGTCGGTCGAGGCGTCGTCCCAGACGACGATCTGATCGACGCCTTCCCCAGCGAGGGCGCGCACGCAGGCGGCGATCGAGGACTCCTCGTCGCGCGCGGGGACGATGGCGCTGATTCGGCCGAGGGCGGCGCGACAGGCGGGCGAGCCGAGGCGCCCGCGCGGCCAGGTGAGGAGATTCAACGCCGTGATCCCGGCCGCGATGCACGGCAGGACGGCGAGGGCCCACAGCATCAAGGCGAAGCCTTCGAGAACAGCCGTCCGAGGCGGCCGGCGCGCGGGCCCGAGAAGAGCGGAAGCCACATGGACTCGCCCTCCGGCTTCGCGACGGCCATCCGGACGAGGGGGCGTGCCCAGTCGGCGTCGACGCGCGCGGGCATGATCGTCTCGGCCCAGCCGCGCGCTCCGGAGCCGGGGTCCGACAAGGGATGCCGGAGATAGAAAGGGCCGGCGTCCACAGGGGTTCCGAGGCGAAGTGCGCCGGGGAGCCCGTCGCCGTCGGGCAGATCGTAGCGGGCGTGCCACGGGACGCCCCACAGGTTGCGCCGCGGCAGGGCCGGGGAGGGCGCGCACGCCAGCAGCTGCGCCTCGCCGTCGGCGTCGCAGCGCAGCAGGAGGCGGAGGCTCGCGGCGCCTGCCTCCTCGGGCTCCACCAGGTAATGGACGAGCTCCCACGGGCCCTGCGACCCCGATGCTGCGAGTCGACCCCACGACCAGGCCCGGATCCCGAGGCGCGACAAGGGCACCGTGGAGCGGTTGTGATCGTGGTAGGCGCGGCCACCGAGGCGCCAGCTCGAGCTGCCGGCGTCGAGCGCGACGCGCGCTTCGCCCGGGCAGGCGAGCGGGGTCCAGCGATGCGGAGAGCGGCCGTCCCCGGTCGTCGGAAGGCGGGGGATGACGCCGTCGAGAAGGATGCTGCCCGTGATGCGGTGCCGCGAGCCCGGGACGGCCTCGTCGATCTCGATGCGGACGTGACGGCGTGCGCCGCGTCGCTCGCTCTCGATCGTCGTGCGTCCGAAGCGCCAGGCCTCCTCGTCCGCACCGAGCGTCGACCAGGACGCGTCCTCGGGCGCGTATTCGCGCAGGAGGTAGAGATCCGATCGGCCGCCCCGATAGACCGCGAGGTTGAACGTGGGGCGGAGCAGGGCGGCCAAGGGCGCCCCCGCGCGAACGGCGGACTCGACCCCGGGCAGGAAGGGAAGCCCCCACGACCAGATGGCAACCACGCCATCGCCGCGCGCGTCGACGGTGTCGACATACCACCACGCGAAGGCACCGGGGATCGACAGCAGCGCTGGCTGCGTGGCGAACTGCGCGAGCTCCATCATCGTCGTCGTGCGCGCTCCCCGCGCGGCGCTAGGGCCTGTCGCGGGGACTGGCAACCGCCCCCGCGCCGGCGTCACGCTCACTCGGCTCCGGCGCCCTCGGGGCTCGTCGTCGCCGCGCCACTCGGGGGGGCCGGGTAGAACTGCTTGCACCAGCGTCGGTACGCGCCGACGGGGCCATCGCCCACGGCGAGCTGCGGCGGGTGCACGTAGCGCTTGTTCTGCCAGATGGCGAAGTCCTGCTTCACGTCGTGGACGTAGGAGGCCATCCCGGCGTGGAGCAGCGCCCGGTGGAAGAGGCCCATCGGGACGCGTCGCACGGCGCGCGGAAGCCGATCGAGCGTCTTGTATTTCTCGATCTGGAAGCCCAGGTGCAGCGCCAAGCGTTCCCGCTCCACCGGCGTGGCGAACACCATGTGCCGGGAGCGCAAGCCGAGCTCGGGCACCCACACCTCGACCCGCGAATAGCCGAGGCCGTACACGTGGATGAAGAACTCCGCGTAGATGCGCCCGAGGCGCGCGAAGCCGGGGATGTACGGCCGCGTCATCGAGTATTGCACCGAGAGGTAGCCCGGCTCGCAGCGCAGCTCGCGAAGGATCTTGATGTCGGCGTATCCATGCACGACCGACAGGTGGCCCATGTCGACGCTGTTTTCCGACGTCTCCTGCGGATGACCTCGGAGCGGGGCGACCTCGAAGAGCGGCTCCGTCCAGCCCGTCGTGTCGACGTCCGGCACCTCGAACCAGGGGGCCTCCCCGGCGTGGCCGTGCCAGACGAGGATCTGCCCGTGGCGTTCCCGCGAGGGCCAGGTCGCGTTCCTCGCGCGGGGGGGCGGCGGCGTCCCGTAGGAGGTCGCCACGCACCGTCCGGTCACGTCGAAGCGGAACCCGTGGAAGGGGCACTCGACGGTCTCGCCCTTCACGCAGCCGCCGTGGCCGAGGTGCGCGCCCATGTGGGCGCAGTACGGATCGATGGCGGACAGCACGCCCGTCTCGGTGCGAAAGAGCACGACGTCCCGGCCGGCGAGCCGCCGCGTGACGACGCCGCACGCGGGGACCTCCGCGCTTCGGGCGAGCACGTACCACGCGCTCGGCACGTGGGCGTGGAGGTCGTTCGCGTGATCGACGATCCGAGGGAGGTGTCGCTTGTCCAATTGTGCTTCCCTGCCAGAGGAGAAAACGTCGCAGAGCATCTCCCGGCGGCCGCGCGTTGACAACGGTGATGGGGCCTGGGCGGGCGTCAGCCCGCGGCGGAGTGAGGGCGTGCGTGCGAGGCTCGAGGCTTCCGGCCGCGCGCGACCCGGGGCATACTCGCGCCCTCTTGAGTCCGTCCTCCCGAGCGCCGTCGAGCCCGTGGCTCTGGCTCGGCCTCCTGGTCGTGGCGGGCGCCGTCTTGCGCTTCGCCTGGCTCGCGGACGCCTCGGGCCTGCCGTTCTTCTGGGCCCCGCGCACGGACGACTTCGTCTACGACGCCGGCGCGGCCCGCATCGCGGGCGGCGACGTGCTGCTCGACGGCGTCTCGCTCCGCTTCGGGCCGCCGTACTTCTACGTGCTCGGGACCCTGTACGCGCTCTTCGGCCGTGGGGTCTGGGTACCGAGGATCCTGCACGCCGCGCTCGGCACCGCGCTCATCGTCGTCGTGTACCTCACCGGCAAGCGCCTCACGACGCCGCGCTGGGCGCTCCTGCCCGCGGCCCTCGTCGCGTTCGATGGACCCTTGCTCTTCTTCGAGGCGTTGATCCTCCCCGAGACGCTGCAGGCCCTCGTGCACGCGGGCCTCCTGCTCGCCGCGCTCGTCGCCGCCGACGGCGAAGGCGACGCCCGGCGCGCCGCGCTGCGCTGGCTGCCGGTCGGTCTGCTCCTCGGCCTCGCCGTCGCGCTGCGGCCCAACGCGCTGCTGCTCCTCGGGCCGCTCGCGTGGTTCGTGTGGGCGCGTCCGCGGCGCTGGGCGGCGCTCGGGGCGGTGCTCGGCGGGCTGCTCCTCGCGCTCTCCCCGCTGGTCGCGCGCAACGTGCTCGCCACCGGGGATCCGTCGTTCTCGGGCACGGCGGGCATCAACGCGTTCATCGGCAACGGGCCCGGCGCGAGCGGGCTGTTCCGGGTGCCGCCCGAGGTCCCGCGCGCGTCCTCGCCGGAGGGGCAGATCGAGGGATTTCACGCCGCGGCGGAGGCGGCGCTCGGGCATCGTCTCACGCCCTCCGAGAGCGACCGGTTCTGGCTCGGGCGCACGCTCGCCCACGCCGCCGCGCATCCCCTCGACGCGGCCTGGCTGCTCGCGCGCAAGGTGCGCTTCTTCTGGAACGATCGGGAGGTCTCGGCGCTGGTCCGCTACGACTTCACGCGCACCCTGAGTCCGGTGCTCGGCGCGCCGCTCGTCCGCTTCGGACTCTTCGCGCCGCTCGCGCTGGTCGGGTGCCTCCTCGCGCTGCGCCGCGGCGCCGAGAGGTCCGCGCGGCTGGCCGCGGGGTTCGTGCTCGCCGGCACGCTCTCGGTCGTGCTCTTCTTCGTGCAGGACCGCTATCGGATCCCCTTCGTGCCCGCGTTCGCGGTGACGGCGACGCTCGGCGCGAAGGAACTGCTCGACGCGCTGCGGGCCCGCGCGCGTCGGCGGGTCGCGCTCGGCCTCGCGGCCCTCGCCGCCGGGCTGCTCCTCGCGTTCCCGCCGCTGCGGTTCCGCGCCCACCCCGAACGGGAGTTCGCGGAGCTCGCGGCGCAGTACGAGGACCTCGGCGATCTGGCCGAGGCCGAGCGTGCGTGGCGGCGGGCGGTGGAGGCCTCCCCCGTTCATCTGCCGGCGCTGCTCGGTCGTGCGCGCCTGCTCGCGCGGATGCGCCCCGCCGAGGCCCCGGAGGCGTTCCGCCGTGCGCTCGCGGAGGCCGAGCGTCAGGGGGACGCGGCGTCCGCGCAGCAGGCCCGCGACGCGCTGCGGCCGCGCTGAGGGTCGCGTTCGCTTCGAACGCGCGGCCGCGGCGGGGTCGACACCGGCCTCGGGCGTCGGCCGGGCGCGCGGCGATGGGTGTATCGTCGGCCCATGGGTGCCTCCATGCCGCAGCCACCGTCGAGCCCTCGCCCCGTCTTCCGCAGCCTCGGGCACCTCGTCCTCGGCGCGGCCGTGCTGCTGGGCTGCGCGCCCTCCGTGCCGCCCACGGAGGCGGGCGTGGCGGCCGCGCCGATCTCGGAGCCGGGGATGTGGTCTCCCCCCGCCTCGACGCGAACGGCAGGCGATCGACAGACCGTCGCGGTGCAGCACCCGCCGCGCATCGCCCCGCAGGGCAGCTGCTCGGACCCCAACCCGTGGGCATGCAGCTGCACGCACCCCGCGTGCGGCGGCGTGCTGCCGGGCACCCTCGAGTTCGCGCGCTTCCTCGATCGTCGCTTCGACCAGATCACCAGCGTCGGCGGGTTCGGGTGCTGCCGTCAGAACACCGGGGACACCGCGTACCTCAGCGTGCACGGCATCGGCCGCGCGATCGATCTGAGCCTCCGCGAGGTGTCCTCGGGGGTCGCGGACAACACCGCGGGCGACGTCGTGGCGAACTGGCTGGTGGAGCACGCCCAGGAGATCGGCGTGCAGCTGGTCGTGTGGGACCGCGCCGCGTGGAACCCCGAGCGCCCGCCGGGCACGCGGCTCAACCCGTACACGGGACCCATCCCCCACACCGATCACATCCACGTCGAGCTCAACCTCGACGGGGCCAACCGCCGCACCCCGTTCTTCACCTCCGGGGCCTCGACCGGGGGCGCGGTGTGCGTCGCGCGCTGCGAGGGCGACGTCATCGTCAACGCCGACTGCAGCACCGGCGACTGCTCGGCCTTCGGCGTGCGCTGCATCGCGGACCCCGCGCCCCGCTGCGTGCTCCCCGGCTGCCCGCGCACGGGCGTGGGCTCCATCTGCCTCGACGAGGCGCAGATCCTCCGTTGCCGCGACGGCCTGCCCGAGGGCGCTGCGGGCGACTGCTCGGCCTATGGCGCCTTCTGCTCGACCGCGGGCGTCCTGCCCACCGAGGCGCGCTGCGTGTCGGCGCTCTGCGTCGGCGGGCCGATGGCCGTGCCCGAGGCGCACGAGGCGTGCTCCATCACGCCCGGCACGCGCTTGCTCTGCCAGGACGACGGGCAGTTCACCACCGCCGAGTGCCCCGCAGGTCAGGTCTGCTCGATGGTCGGCGGCACGTCGCACTGCGAGGCGCCCCGCCCGGAGTGTCCGGTGGGCGCGCCGGGGCCGCCCTTCGACGACCGCACCGTCTGCCTCTCGACCGGCGAGGTGGCGCGCTGCTTCGAGGGCAACGTCGTGAGCTCGACCGAGTGCGGGACCGGGGGCGTCTGCTCGCTGCTCGGGGGCGCGGCGCATTGCGCGCAGGCGGCCTGCCTCGACGCCGGGGGCGCGCTCCGCGAAGGCGAGGTCTGCACGGTCGCGGGCGACATCGCGGATTGCGATGGCCTCGGCACGTTCGTCGAGGTCCGGCCCTGCGCGGTGGGGGAGACCTGCGTCGAGGACGCCTCCGGTGTGCGCTGCGCGCCCGGCACGCGTCCCGACGGGACCGGTGGGCAGGACGTCAACCAGGGCGCGATGGAGATGAACCTCGACGGCGGGGCGCTCGGGCCGGGCCCCGACGGAGGCGTCCGCAGCGCACCCCTCCGCGGGGACTGCTCGTGCCGCGCGGCGGGGCGGGGCCGGGGCGGCGCGTGGGCCGTGGGCGTGGTGCTCGCGCTCGTCGCGGCCTGGCGTCGTCGGCGCCGCGGCCCTCGTCCGGCGTCGCGCGGATCCGTTCGGAGGGCCACCGCGCTCGCCGCGCTCGTCGCGCTCGCCGTGCTCGGGAGCC
>CAIKNO010000104.1 GCA_903828805.1 uncultured Sandaracinus sp.
CCCGTGAAGCTCAGCCGCCGGGGTGCTCGAGCCGGTCGGCGTCGGCCACGCGCCCCATTCGACGGAGGCAAGTCTGCAAGAGGCGCCGTGCGAGCTCGGCGGCCCGAGGGTTCGAATCCGAGCGGGCCTCCGCCAGCGCCCGCAGCGCCCGCCGCGCGGCCCCGTCGAGTCGACCCGCATGCAGGTCCACCAGCGCCCGCGTGAGGGCGTCGCGAAGCGCCTCGGCCCGCGACGGCGGCCCCACGTCAGCCCCCAACGCCCGTTGCGCCTCGACGAGGTCGCCGCGCCGCAACGCCGCGAGGGCCTGAGCCCGCGCGAACGCCGGGCTCCCGGCCCGGAGCGCCGCCTCGAGCGCACCTGCGTCGACCGACCTGGGCGCGTCGTGCCCCGAGAGGGTCCGACCCGGGTCCGAGTCCGCTTCGGGCAGGGGCTCCGGAGACGCGAGCTCCACGACCGTCGGCGCATACCCCCGAGCGACCGGGCCATCGACCCACGCATCGCCATCGACGGCCCCCGGCTCGTTCGCCTCGTCGAGCGCGCCCTCCAGCGCCCGCTCGGCGTGTCGCCGCAGGCGCATCGCAGCCCGGGCGTACCCCTGAGCCTCGGCGTGGGTGGCGGCCGCAAGGAAGCGACCGACGCCGCGCTCCAGTGCGCCACATCGGATCTCGCACCATCCCAGTTCCACCGCGAGCGCCGCGGTCTTCACGGCCGCCTCCCCCCGCGCGACGAGCCGCGCGCGGACGCCGTCGAGCACCGCGGCGCGCCGCTCGTTCGTCGTGTGCCTCCGCACGACCGCGCGCGCCGACGAGGACGCCACCCTCGAGCGCGGAGACCTCTCGCCTGCACCGGGGATGGGAGGCTCGTGGACCCACCATCCGAGGCCGCGGAGCGCCTCGAGGGCCGGCGGACCGCCCTCGCCATCGAGGCCCGCATGGGCGAGCGCCTCCGCGGCGTCGACCTCCGAGTGCCCCTCGGGCAAAGCCGCCAAGACCTCGAGCACGTGACGCCCCATGGCATCCAGCGCCTCGAAGCGAAGTTCCGCCACCTCGTCGGGCGGCCATGCCCATGCAGGTCCATCCTGCATCCCACGGAACTCGAAGCCGAGCGCGCCTCGAACCAGCGATCCCGAGGCGACCAGCGCCCGCACCACGTCGTCGATGGCACGGGGCACTCGCCCTCCCAGCGCCGCGATGCGACGCGCGACGTCGTCCTCCGTATCGGGCCCCAGGACGTCACGCACGACGCGCCACGCCTCGGGCTTCGTCGGCCGGGCGAGGACGATCGGCTCCCCGTCGAAGGGGCGCGCCGGCGGCTCCCACCCACCCTGGGGTGCCCGCGCGATGAGACACACCTTCGCATCCAGGGCGAGCGCTTCGTCGAGCGCCTCGAGCGAGGCGAAGTCGATGCCGGTCAGCGGGGCCGCGACGACCCACGCGCTGGGCCCCGGAACGGTCCCGAAGAGATCGACCAGCGCCGACGCGAGCGCGGGGCGCTCGGGCAAACCGCCCTCGAGCAGCGAGCGAAGCGTATCGCCCGACCGGGACCCGTCCCCTCCGACGCGCCCGACGATCCCGTCCGGAGACCCGAGCGCGACGCCCAGTCCACGCCGGAGGGATCCGAGCGGCACGAGCCCCGAGGCCGTGACTTCCAGGCGAACGACGACCCGCGGACGACTCCGCCGCGCGGCCTCGGCCAAGACGCTCGCGAAACCGCTCCCCCGGGGCCCATGCACCCAGACCACCGAAGGGCCGGACCGCTGAGCGCGCTGCACCAGCGTCGCGGCCGCCGCGGATTCGGCACCGCCAGGACCGGGATGCCCCAGGCTCGCCGCAGCCACCGCGCCCGCGTCGCGCCTCGGGTGCGCGCGGTCGAGCGCGAAGGCGCGGCCGCCTCCACCGTCGAGGAGCAACGTCCGCGCGCTGAGGAACGCCCCCGCCGCGGCGGCATGCGTCCCTTCGTCGAACACCAGGTCGCCCGCGCGCGCGCGGTGGGCGAGCAGCGCCGCCCGCTCGACGGCGCCGAACCCGTCGGACGCGGCGGCGCCGAGTGCTGCGCCCACCGCGAGCCCATGCCCCTCGCGCTCGGCCTCGTCGAGCAGCTCGAGGGCGGCCTCGATCGCGTCGACCACGTCGTCTGCAGCGAACCGGAGCAGCGGCATCGACGAGGGGGTCGCCAGCACCTCGGCGCCCGTCGCGGTGAAGCGGGCAGCGAGGCCCCGCACCCACGCTGCAGTGCGCGCGGCTCGACCCGCATCGTCGTGGGAGGCGGTCAGCCGCGGCCAGACGAACAACGCGTCCATGCGGACCCCGAGGGACGTCCGATCAGCCCTGTTCGAGCTTGCGCTTCAACGCCGCGAGCTCGTCCTCGACGACCCCGCCGCCCGACGTGCGCTCGAGCTCCCGGAACCGCGCATCCACCCTCGCGCGATCGGGGTCGTCGAGCACGCCGGCCGCCTCGATCTCCCCCTCGAGCTGGTCGATCCGTCCGGTCAAGGCCTCGAGGCCCGAGAGGCCGGCGCCCGACGGCGCGCCCGCCACGCCCGTGCTCCGGGCGCGTCGCACCTGGGCCGCGAGGGTCCCCTTGCGAGCCTTCAAGTCCTCGAGCTTGACCTCCGCCTGGGTGATCGCATCGGCCAGTTGCGCGACCGCGGAGGCCGCGGCCTCGGCCTGACGACGGGCCCCCTCGTGCGAGGCCTTGACCTTCTGCTTCATCTTCAGGGCGTCGCGCGCGAGCCCTTCGTCCCCTGCGCGCAGCGCGAGGACGGCCTTGTCCTCCCACTCCTGGAGTTCCTGCGCGTGCTCCTCGGCCTTCTTCTCGAGGCGCTTCGCCGTCCCGAGCTGGGTGATGCGATCCTGCTTGCTCCGCCGGAGCTCGGCCTCGAGATCGAGCACCAGCTGATCGAGCACCTTGCCAGGATCCTCCGCCTGGTCCGCGAGCGAATTCAGGTTGGACTTCACGACCCGCTGGAACCGTTCGAACATGCTCATGGGCGCTCCGTGCAGGGAATCGTGCCACCCCCGCGGAGGTCACCGCAAGCGCACGCCTTGGCGTCCGTTCTCGCAGTCGCCGGAGACGGTCGTCACGCGTCGGCTGCCGGAAGACCTCCACGGGTGGCAGGCCGCACGCGCCGCGGGGGGCAGCTCCGGTGCGGGCGCCCCGGTGCACGGAGGGTCCCGGCGTGGTAGCGAGGGGCCCATGGTCCGCGACTCCACCCTCCTCCTCACCGGCGGCGCCGGGTTCATCGGCACGGCGTTGACGCGCCGTCTCGTCGAGCACAACCACGTCCGCATCTTCGACAGCCTCCGCCGCAACGCGCTCGCGGAAGCCGGCCTCGACCGGCACCCCAACGTCGAGCTCATCGTCGGCGACGTGCGCGATGCGGCCGCGCTGCACAAGGCCGCCAAGGGCGCCGACCACATCATCCACATGGCGTCGATCGCCGGCGTCGACACGGTGCTCAAGAACCCCGTGCTCACGATGGAGATCAGCCTCGAAGGCACCATGAACGCGCTTCGTGCGGCGGTCGATGCCGGCGGCGTGAAGCGGTTCATCGACTTCTCGACCTCGGAGGTCTTCGGCAGCTACGCCTTCCGCGTGCGGGAGGCCGACGTGACGAGCCTCGGGGCCGTGGGCGAGGCCCGCTGGACCTACGCCGTGAGCAAGCTCGCCACCGAGCATCTGGCCCACAACTACTGGAAACAGTACGGCCTCCCCACCTGCTCCATCCGCCCGTTCAACATCTTCGGCCCCGGCCAGGTCGGCGAGGGCGCGATCCACGCCTTCGTCGTCCGCGCCCTGAGCGGGAAGCCCATCCACATCCACAACGAGGGCGATCAGATCCGGTCGTGGTGTTACATCGACGACATCGTCGAGTCGATCCTGCTCGCGCTCGAGAAGGACGAGGCGGTCGGCCAGGCGTTCAACATCGGCAACCCCCGCAGCACCATCACCATCTACCAGCTCGCCCGGCTCGTCGTGCAGCTCTGCGGCTCGAAGTCGCCTCTCGAGTTCGTCAAGTGGGACTTCCCCGACGTCGAGCTCCGGATCCCCGACGTCCAGAAGGCCGAGAAGCTCCTCGGATTCCGCGCGAAGGTGGACCTCGACGACGGGCTCGCGAGGACGATCGCTTGGTACCGCGACCGCCTCGACCGCACGAACGCTTGACGCGCGCGGACGCTTGCCGCGACCCTCGGTTGACGGAGTTCACGCGGGCGGCATGACCCACACCCATTCCCTGCACGACGTCCGCTCGGACGGCTGGTTCGAACGTCTCGGCGACGGTGCGCCGAGCTTCGGCCAGCTGTGCGACATCGTCGGGTCCCGCTTCGTGGCGTTCGCCGTCGTGGCCGGGGTTCGGATCACCGCCGTCGGCATCGACGAGCGCAACCCGGACGCCTCCCAGATCGACTTCCGGATCGGGGACGAGGGGTCCCCGCAGCGGCTCGCCCTCGGCGAATTCCGGCAGCGGCTCGCGGCGGCCCTGGCCTCGGACGACGGCCCCCACGGCGACCTCCCGGCAGCACCGACACGCGAGCACCTCAGCGCCTTCCTCGGGCACCGGTGCGTGCTGCTCTGCCCCATCTTCGGCGTCGAGTTGAGGACGCTGACGGTGACCCCGGACCTGCCGGCCCGCGTGTCCATTCGCATCGACGGGGCCGACGCGGAGCACTCGCTCGAGGAGCTCCGCGAGCACATCCGTCGGCAGATCATGGCCGAGGCGGAGCGTCACCGCCCCCGCTCGCCTTTCTCGATCGACATCACCGTCGTGGCGAGGGCGCGCGAGGCCGCCGAGCGTGGCGAGAACGACCTCGTGATCGACCTCCTGAGGGCCTGGCCCAATCCGCTGTCCACGCTGCTGAGGACGGCCGAAGCCAACAGCCTCGCAACCGAGGTGCGCGCCACCCTCGCCGAAGGCCTCGCGCTGCTGGGCTCGGCCTACGCCGGAGCGGGTCGCCACGAGTGGGGGCAAGACGTGCTCCGCCTCGGCATCCAATGGGCGCAGGACGGCGCCGTGGGCGGCGATCTCTTCCGCCGACTCGGGGAGGCCCTCTGCGCCGAGGGGCGCCACGGCGAAGCCATCGGACTCTTCCGGCGCGCGCTCGCGCTCGGTGCCACGGGCGCCTCGGTGCTGCCGAGCCTCGCGAAGGCATTCGGCGCTCGGCATCGACACCTCGCCGCCCTCGCGGTGGCCGACGCCGCGCGGGCGGCCGGCGCGTCCGACGCGAGCGTGGAGGAGGTCACCCACGCGGCCCGGAACGCGCTCGGCGAGACGTGGTCGCGGCTCGCAGCCCAGCTCGCGTCGTCCGCCTGAGGCACCTGGTCTCGAAGACTCCGCGTGTCGTCGTCGAAGCCGCGTTCTCGTCGAAGCCCCGGGCGCGACGAACGGCGCGGGCTCGACGAACGCCGCGGCGGGAGAGGAGACGTGCCCGCCCCACGAGGGCGCTGCATCGCCTGACCGCCGGGTGTACTCTGCGGCCTGTGACGCTGCGCGACGCGCGGGCGACCGCAGGCCCCGCTGCGCCGCCCTCGGGCCTGGGATTCGCGCTCCGCTTCGAAGCGGGGCGCGGCATCCTCGTGCTCGCCCGGCCCGTCCTCGAGGGCCCCTTCACGCTGGCCGCGCTCGAACTCGATCTCGGGCGCCTGCCGTCACCGGTCGATCTGCGGGCCGGTGCAGCCCGCTTCCGACACCGCCGCGCGACCGTGCTCCGGGGCGAGGTGCGCATCGACCTCGACGCCCTCGCGTCGGCGCAGAGCACACCCGAGCGACGCCTGCGAAGGCTCGGCGACGACGAACTCGTCGTCCATACGGCCGTGCGGACCCTCGTGGCGCGCCTCGTGGCTGCGCACGACGGCCGCGACCTCCTCGTCGCCGTCACGAACGCCAGGGCCGCGCTCGAGGGCAGCGCGCCGGCGCTCGTCGAAGCCTTGACGACCCTCGTGGACATGGGCGCCCGCTTCGAGCCCTCGCTCGGCGTCGTTCGGCTGATCGACCCGGTGCAACGCGTTCTGACCGAACTGCTCGTGCCGCACGGATGGCGCGTCCCCGAGCTCGCCAGCGTGCCCCGCCACGCGCCCCTCGTCGCCGGAGGGGCCTTGGTGCTCCGGGTCGGTACGCGCAGCGAGATCTCCCCCGACGTGCGTGCCGTGCTCGAGGAGGCGCGCGTCGTGGCCCCCGTGCTCTCGGCCTGCCTCGACAAGCGCTCGGGCGAAGCGGCACGACGGGCCGCGAACCCGACGCCCGCCGGAGTCGACTCCGACGCGCTCGCCGCGTTGCGGGCCGACCTCCTCGGCGTGGCCGACGCATGGCCCAACGCAGACGTTCATCGGGGCGTGGCCTTGAGGGCCGCGCTCGCCGCCGGAGACGCCGAGGCGGCCTCGGCCGCCGCACGCGCCCTCGCGTTGCACGAGCGCTGCGACGACGTCGCGATCGAGGCGCTCGGCGCCGCGGCCCACCTCGCGGCCGAGACCGACGCCGCGACCGCCGCATCGCTCGCAGGCGAGGCGCTGGCACGACGCCCTCGGGATCGCGCGCTCGCGCTCGCGTGGCTCGACCGGGCAGGCCGGACCTCCGATGCCGATGCACTTCGACTGGGGGTGAGTGCGCTCCGCGCCGCCTTCCACGGCCCGGCCCGCTTCGAGATCGTGCGCGCATGCGCGGCCGCGCTGACAGCCTCGGGCAGCCACGCCGACGCCCGCCGCTCGTGGGAGGAGGCGTGCCAGCTCGCGCCCGACGACCCGGCGTGCCTCGAGGGGCTCGCGGCCACGCTCGGCACCCTGGGCGAGCACGAGGCGGCCCTCGCCGCGTGGGACCGCGCCTCCGAAGGACGAGCCGCGGCGGGGGCGTTTCCGTGCGTCCAGGCGGCGTCCCATGCCGAGGCGCTCGGCCACCTCGCGGGCGCCGCGCGACGGCTCGAGCAGGCCATCGCGCTCGGCGCAGCCGACGCCCTCGCGGTGGAGGCCCTCGCACGGCTCTCGAGACTGAGACGCGCGCTCGGCGCCAGGGATGCCGCGGCCGAGTCCGACGCCCGCCTGCTCGAGTTCGCCGAGCATCCGAACCTGGCAGGGCTCTCCGCCGCACTCTCCGACGCCGCACGGGCGGCGCTGTCCGATGGCGCCGAACCGCGCGCCCGGGCCTGCATCGCAGCGCTGCGGCGCATCCGACCCGGTGCCGACGACCGCGACGGCGGCCCCGCGCTCCGGGACCTCGAGTCCGACGCGGATGCGCTCGCGCTGCAGGCCCTCGACCGCGACGCGCCCGAACGGTCGGAACGAGATCCGTTCGAGCGCGCCAGGAACGCGCGGGCCATCGCCGAACGGCTCCGCGCGTCGGGGCGCCTGGCCGACGCGGCGCGCGCGCTGGCACGCGCGGGCGTCATCACCCGCGACGCCGCGACGCTGCGCGCAGCGCTCGATCTTGCCGACAAGGCCTCGGACGCGGCCGCGGCGCTCGAGGTCATCTCGCGCGCGCTCGAGGTCGTGGGGACGGGACCCGCCCGCGCGTTCCTCGAGGCCCGTCAGCGATCGTTGCAGTCGCCGACCTGACGGCGCGAGCAGGCCGGGGAGGCGCGCTCGGCGCCCTTCTCAGCCCTCCCAATCCTGGACGAAGTCGCGGGCGAGCGGGCGCGGCCCCTCGGGCGGCATGACCTTCGGCGTCCCGAGGTACACGAACCCCACGATCCGATCCGTCTCGGAGAGGCCCATGTCCGCATGGAAGCGCCGGTCATGGCTCGGGCCGCCCGTTCGCCAGATCGCGCCGAACCCTTCGGCCTGGGCCGCGAGCACGATCCCGTAGGCCACGCACCCCGCCGAGAGCCACTGTTCGATCTCGGGGATCTTGCGGCTGTCGACGAGCGACGCGACCACCACCGCGACGACGGGCGCCCTCATGGGCTTCGACCGCTCACGGTCCAGCTCATCGGGCGATAGCTCCGGCCGCTCGCGCAGCGCCGACGCCGCCATCAGCGCGCCGAGTCGGGCCCGCGCCTCGCTGCGGACCACGAGAATCCGCCACGGGCGCAGCGCTCCATGGTCCGGCGCGCGCAGCGCCGAGGTCCAGATCCGCTCGAGCGTCGTGTCGTCCGGTCCGGGGCCTTCGAGCTTGCTGACCGATCGCCTCGCTGCCAACCATTCACGCGCTTCCATCGGCGCCTCCTTTCGGGAATCGGGGCGCACCCCGCGGGCCCTGACCGACCTCGTCTCCGTCCCGCATCCGCGCCGCAGTGCCGGCGGCCCAGCCGTGGTAGTCGCCCGCCGAGATGTGTTCCCTCGCCGCCCTCGTGAGGGCGCCGTAGAACGAGAGGTTGTGCTGCGTGACGAGGCGCGCGCCGAGCATCTCGTCGCAGCGGATCAGGTGGTGCAGATACGCCCGCGAGTACCGGACGCACACCGGGCACGCACACTGCGCGTCGAGCGCAGCCTCGTCCTGCTTGTGCCGCGCCTGCTTGAGGTTCACCCGCCCCGACCACGTCAGCGCCTGCGCATTGCGAGCGTTGCGGGTGGGGAGCACACAGTCGAAGAGGTCGATGCCGCACCCGATCGCGTGCAGCAGGTCGAACGGCGTGCCGACGCCCATCAGATAGCGCGGTCGCTCGACCGGCATCTTCGGCGTCACCTCCCCGAGGGCGCGCCACATCTCCGGGATCGGCTCGCCCACCGAGAACCCTCCGAGCGCGATGCCGTCGAACCCTCGGCCACCCGCCTCCATGCCGGCGATCTCGTCGAGGTGCGCGAGGCGCAGGTCGACGTGCGTGGCCCCCTGCACGATGCCGAAGCGCGCCTGTCCCTCCCGCCATGGCGCGAGCAGGCAGCGCCGCGCCCACGCGCTCGTGCGCCGCAAGGCCGCCTCGATCACGGGACGCTCCGCGCCCCCGGGCGGACATTCGTCGAACGCCATCGCCACGTCGGAGCGCAGCAACGACTGGATCCGCATCGACTCCTCCGGCGTCAACCGCATCTTTCGGCCGTCGAGGTGCGATCGGAACGACACCCCGTCGTCGTCGATGGTGCGAAGTGCCGCGAGCGAGAAGACCTGAAATCCCCCGCTGTCGGTGAGCAGGGCGTGGGGCCACGTCTGGAATCGTTGCACCCCCCCGAGGGCGTCGATGACCTCCGGCCCCGGCCGCAGCCAGAGGTGATAGGTGTTCGCGAGGATCAGCCGCGCCCCGGTCGCCTCGATCTCCTCGGGCGACTGCGACTTCACCGTCGCGAGGGTGCCCACCGGCATGAACACCGGCGTCTCGACGACGGCGCGGGGGGTCGTGAACACACCCCGCCGAGCATCGCCGTCCCGGGCGACCTCACGGTACGAGAATCCATCGGAACGGCTCAAAGGACCTCCGTGTCGGAACGCTTCGGACGGGCCAGCGACGCCGAACGAACGAGCATCGCGTCCCCGTAGCTGAAGAACCGGTAGCGCGCCTCCACGGCCGCCCGGTACGCGGCCCGGGTGGCCTCGATGCCATGAAAGGCCATCACCAGCGCGAGCAGCGTCGAGCGCGGCAGGTGAAAGTTGGTCAGCAGGGCATCGACCGCCCGGAACGTGTGCCCAGGCGTGATGAAGATGGAGGTGCGCCCTTCCCCCGCGTGCACCACCCCGGCTTCGTCGACCGCGGACTCGAGCGTGCGGACCACGGTCGTTCCGATCGCCAGCACCGGCCGCCCCTCGTCGCGCGCCGCTGCGATGGCCTGCGCCGTTGCGGCGGGGACCTGCCAACGCTCCTCGTGCATGACGTGGTCGGAGAGCGTGTCGACCCGCAACGGCTGGAACGTCCCTGCCCCGACGTGGAGCGTGACGTACGCCTTCTGATGACCTGCATCCTCGAGCGCGGCGAGCAAGTCGGGCGAGAGATGCAGGCCCGCCGTCGGCGCCGCCACCGAGCCCTCGTGCCGCGCGAACACCGTCTGGTAGCGCTCCGTGTCGGAGGCCTCCGCGGCACGGGCGATGTATGGGGGGAGCGGGATCTCCCCATGCGAAGCGAGCGCTGCGGAGACGCCCAACGGCGACGACAGATCCAGCGTCACGGTGCCGTCGGCGACGCCGACCACCGCCGCCTCGAACGACTCGGCGATCCGCAATCGCATGTCCGGCCTCAACGACTTGCTGCCGCGGGCCATGGCGGACCACCGCTCGCGCGCACCCGCGGGCGAGAGACGCTCCAGCAGCAAGATCTCGACCCGCCCTCCCGTCGGCTTCGTCGCGAAGAGCCTCGCGGGCACGACGCGCGTGTCGTTCAAGATCAGCAACGCCGGCCGCATCAGCCCGGGCAGGTCGCGGACGCTCCGATGCGCGAGCCCCGGACCGTGCCTGTCGAGCAGCAAGAGCCGACTGTGATCGCGCTCGGCCAGCGGAGCCTGCGCGATCAATCCTTCGGGGAGGTCGTAGTCGAGCTCGGAGGCGTGCACCTGGGCCGCGTGATCTGAAGCCTCGCGCACCGTCGGGCAATGCGCCCGACGTCCGGCTCAGTTCGGATAGGTGAACAGGCAGCGGGCGATCGGGATCCCGACGTCCGCGAGCACGTAGAGGTAGTACTCGGTGCCCGGCACGAGGGCCGCAGGCGCGCCGCTCGACGGGACGCGCTGGGTGGTGCCGGCCGGGACGCTGCCGTACACGATGCCGGACTCGATCGGTGCGGCCTCGAAGGGGACATCGACGCGCCAGCGGGTGCCGGTGGGGAGGTCGAGGTTCGGCGGCACGCCCGGGTTCGCAGAGCCGGCGTCGAGAACGTAGACGTAGCGGGCTCCACCCCCACCCCACGTGATCGTCCCGTCCACGGCGACTCCATCGCCGTCGGTGCACGCCGTCGGCGTGTACACGAGCTGGTCGTAGATGGGCCCGCCGAACGGACGCGCGCTGGCGAAGTCGGCGCGGGTGCGCCCGCGGGCCGTCAGCTCCGCCTCGAAGAAGGCCGCCATGCGCGCGGGGTCCGTGGTCGGAATGCCCGACGTGGTGCGCGCGAATCCGTTGTTGTCGGCGGCGGGATAGGCCCCGAGCGCCGTGGAGTCGATCCAGCCGGCGCCGAGCACAAGGCCCGTGTCGTGAAACGAATCCATCCAGTTGCCAGGCGCCTCGAGATACCAGTTCGACGGGCCGCTCGGCGCGACCTCGGACGAGTGGCAGCACACGCAGGCGCTCGCCGCGACCTGGCTTCGCACCCACCCGAGTTCCGAGACGTAGGCCGGGTCCTCGAGCCGTGCGTCGGGGGTGGCGCGGGCGGGCGCAGGGTCCACCGGGTAGTACGGACGCTGGGTGCGGACACGGTCGCACGAGGCGTAGTCCTGGTACCGGCGGCCTTCCTCGGTGGCCCCCGAGATGCTCGACCAGGTGCAGACCTGTCCACCCTCGGACATGCCCGCAGGCTCGCCGTCGGCAGGCGCGCGACACTCGAGCACAGGCGGTTGGAACACACCGAAGCCGCCCGTCATCCCCCCGCCGCCCGAGCCGGTGCAGGGTCCGGCCGGGGTGAACTCACCCCCGCCGAACACCGTGCAGCCGTTCCGGGTCGCGTCGCACTGCGCCGCATCCGACCCCGGAAACACGAGCCGGGTCGCGTTGACCCGATCCCCGTTGAGCAGGCAGGTCCCGAGCGATTCGGGGTAGTCACACGCCGCGCCATCCGAGAAGACCCCCATCGCCCGCCGACAATCGGTCGCCATCGACCCGCTGTTCCAAGAGGGCCCGATGTACTCGCGGCACTCCTCCATGCGCGAGAAGGGGTTCGTGTAGACGCAGCTCCCTTTGGCCGCCGCCGGCGCGTCGCTCGCGACCTCGGCGTCCGACAATCCACCGCCATCGCTCGCGCCCCCTCCGCCGTCTCCGCAGCCCATCGAGAGGAGGGTCAGCGTGAAGGC
>CAIKNO010000105.1 GCA_903828805.1 uncultured Sandaracinus sp.
GCACCCACGCGCTCGCCCTCGGCAACGGCCTGCTCTGCACCGGCATCGCCCGCATCGGTCGCAACGCCGGCAGGGCGCTCGCCGAGAAGAAGGCCACGGCCCAGGCCACGCAGACTCCGGCTCCCGCCGCCGCAGCAGCTCCGGTCCCCGCACCTGCACCTCCCCAGCTCAGGGGCGACGACATCGGCGAGATCGCCCGCATGGTCCGCATGACCCCGGGCACCGAAGGCGAGCGCGTCGAGGGACGGCGTCGTGACCGCGACGGCGACCGAAGCGACCGCTTCGTCCGCGCCCGTCGCTGACCCTACCGCTCCGATCCCTATCCATACTCCTGATTTTCCCCTCTTCCACAAAGGACAACTCCCATGACCATGGCACCCATCTGGGCCCTCGTGACCTTCACCGCATCCGGCGAATGCCTCGTCGATCGCACCTCCCTGCGCGCCTCCCTGCGCGTCGCCGACCGCTCCGAGCCCAACTTCGGCGCGGACCTCGATGACGACGAAGACCTCGATGACCTCGACGGGGACGACCTCGGCGATGACCTCGGCGACGAGACCGGGGACGACTTGGGCGACGACTTGGGCGACGACCTCGGCGACGACTTGGGTGACGACCTCGGCGACGAGGTGGGGCTCAGCCCCCGCGAGCGCCGCATCCGTCGGCTCCGTCGTCGGCAGGCCAAGCTCCACACCCGCGAGGAGGCGCTCGAAGCCAAGAACCGCCACCTGAAGCGCAAGCTCCACCACGCCAGCAAGGGAAAGATCGTGCAGCGCAACGTCACCGTCACCGGCATCGTCGCCACCACTGTCGGCCAGTCGATGAGCATGACGCTCACGCCCCGCACGAGCCTGCACCTGTCCAAGATCTTCGCCACCGGCGACTCGGCGGCGACGATCAACACGATCATCTCCGGCGACGACCCGGTCGTGCTCGACAACCTCGACGCGGCGCTGATCGCGCCCACCGCGTACCACGGGCCCAGCTTCGGCGGGCGCGTGCTCCGCGCCGGTGTGCCGGTCACGATCAACTACACGGCGGGCTCGACCACGGCTGCCCTGAAGCTCAGCTTCTACGGCAAGGCGCGCGTCAAGAACCCCAACTGTTGATCGGGCCGTAGGAGGAACTGACCGTGGGCGCATGCCGACTCTCCCGCCGCTCTGGCACCGCGAAGCTCCCCGCTTCGACGGTCGCCGGGAACGCTGGAGCAGAAGGCGAGGTGCTCACGGCACAGTCGGTCGGCGCGGGCGACGGCGACTGGCGCATCATCGACCTCTGGTCGGACGAAGCGACTCCCTGGGAGGCGCGGCTCGTCTGGTCCGGCGGCGGCGGCGCCCAGCGCACGGCTCTCCTCGACGTCCCCCGGTGTACGCGGGTCTGCGTCCACGCGACGATGCTCCAAATCTTCGGCTCGAACCTTTCAACCTCGTCGGACATCGCCGCTCGCGCGGCCATCGCAGACGGTCAGTGTGACACCGAAAATCAATGGACCGTCCGTGGCAGCAGCGCCCAACTCATCGGGGGCGGCGCAGGCAGCGTCAACGTCGTCCCGCCGCCGTGGGCCCGGTTCGTCCGCCTCGAACTCTCCGATTCCACGCTCAGCGCATCCACCTTCATCGAGCTGCTCGACGTCAACGCCACCTCCCGCGCCCGGTACGCCGTGGACCAGCAGCCCAACCCGGGCGTGCCCCTCGGCGACGCCGCCACCGTCCGCTGTGTGCTGCCCGCTGGCACCTTCGCCTACCGGGTGGTGTTCCTGCTCCACCTCTAAACCGCTCCCGCTCCGTCACGCTTCCCGAGGACCTTCGCCATGAAATGCTACTGCAACCGCTTCGGCTCGAAGCTGCTGAACATCGCTCCCGCCGCCCCGGTGACGGTCACCACGCTCGGGACGCCCTACCGCATCCTGCCCGACCAGTCGGACGGGCAGACCGACGCGGCGCAGGACTACAAGTTCGTGACCACCCTGAACGTGGTGGGCGGCTCAGGCACGCCGGCCGCCCAGCTGGTCATCCAAGGCTCCGTGGACGGCGTCCTCTGGTTCGACGTCGCGATGGGCGCGAGCCGCACCGTAGCTGGCGTGTACGCCGAGATCGTCGACTCCGCCAACGGGCTGCTCATGCCCTGGGTGCGCGCCAAGGTCACCGTCGCCGGGACCACGCCGCCCGCCGTGGACGCGACCATCGACGTCGTGTCCACCGGCCCTTTCCAGCTCTCCAACTCCTGATTCGGAGCCTCCCTCGTGATCATCAAGGTCGCCCTCACCTTCAACGAACGCGATGCCGTCAGCTTGCTGAACTGGCTCGCGCGCTGCAACGCAAGGCTCTTGCGTGAGCGGCCGTCGTTGCCGCTCTTGTACGCCACCAGCGTGCGGTACGAGCGGGAGGAAGAGGAGCTCTGGAGCGACTACATCCAGCTGCTCGCCCAAGGCTGGGAGGACTGCGACGCGCTGGCCGCGGCTCGCGCCGGTGAGATCATCGCCCGCGGCTGGAAGGCGCTCGCCCCGCGGGACCCCGGCTACGCCGCCGCAAAGGCGGCCGGGCTGACCACCATCCCCGCTGAAGTCGCGCTCACCACCTCGGTTCGGCAGGGCGAGCACGGGCTCTACCACTGCGTCGTCCGCTACGTCGTCAACGGGACCGTCTGGTTCGATGACCCGTCCGCGCGCCTCGGGATGCTCCCGGAGCGGCTCACCGGCCAGCAGTGCCACGAGCGCATCGTGAACCGCGTCCGCCTTGCCGGCATCCGGCGCGACCCCGACCACGTTCGCCGCGTCCAACGTCACGCCCTCCACGCTCGCCGCCGTCAGCTCGACCGGCGCCAGGATTACCCATGACCGCTTCCTCCCGCTTCATCCGCGCCCGCGTCGTAGACTTCTCTGGTCCCGACTTCGCGGGCGAGGTCGCCGGCCCCAAGCCCAAGCTGTCCGCCAAGCAGCGGAAGATCCGGGCGAAGCTGCGCCGTGCGCGCGCGCTCAAGCGGCGCATCGCTCATCTCGGCATCCGTCACCCGCTCGGGTGGAAGGGGGCGGTCAAAAAGGCCAAGGTCAACCTGCGCGTCGTGATGAGCGATCTGCGCGCGCTCGGCTGGAAGCCGAACACCCCGACGCGCACCCGCAAGCCGGGCGAGGACGAGCTCGACGCCACGTTGGACGACATCCCCGATGCCGAGCCCGGTGACACCGAGGAGCCCGACGAGGGCATCGAGGACGCGGCCGAGCCCGCCGACGACGACGCCACCGAAGGCAACTGGCTCGACAGCTACCTCGGCGCCGAGCCTGCGAAGAAGCAGCCGCTCCGCGACTTCCTGCAGCGGGCCGAGCGGTTCGTGACGGCGCGCTGGTCCAAGCCTGTGCC
>CAIKNO010000106.1 GCA_903828805.1 uncultured Sandaracinus sp.
CGTCGCCCAGGGCATGCGCCGGCGGGACGCGGAGCGCGGTATCGGGGCGCTCCTCGGCACGGTGGCGCGGAACGTCGCGGCGCTCGGCGGACCCGCGGCGCTCACGGGGCCCATCGTCCGAGGCGACGCCGCCGCCGTCGAGGCCCATCGGCGCGCGCTCGGGCGGCTCGACGGCGCTGCGGCGCGCGCCTACGACGCGGTCGCCCCGTCGATCCTCGAGGTGGCGCGCCGCGCCGGGCTCGACGACGCCGCGGCGCGCGCAGTGCACCGGGCGCTCGAGGCTCCGCCCGGGCAGGCCCCGCAGGTGCGTGCGCGGATCCCCGCGGCGCGGACCCCTGCTCGACGCCGCTCGCCGACTTGAGTACGATTTCGCGCACATCATGCGCCACGAACTGCTCGCCGTGCTGTCCGTCGTGGGACTGCTCGTCACCGCTCCCGGCTGCGGCCCCATCGCGTCGGCGCGGTGGCGCTACCATTGCGAGTCGCCGGTGCCCGCGGGCGGCGTCTGCCTCGGCGCCGACGAGTGCCAGGACGGCCTGCGTTGCGTCGCGGGGCGGTGCGCTCCGGTGGCCGCCGCGGGCGTGTCCTGCGCGGCTCCCCACGACTGCGCGGCCGGCCTCGCGTGCCACCAGACCTACCTGGCGAGCGGCACCTGCATGGCCACCACCTGCAGCGAAGCCGGGCGTGACACCGGCAACTGCGTGACCACCGTCTCGACGGGACGGCCGTGCGCCGCGGACCTCACCTGCCGCCCGCTCGAGGTCTGCGCGGTGGAGAGCACCACGATCTCGGAGTGCCGCCCGATCCCGGCGCGCGGCGAGGTCTGCGAGGGGTTCCTCGGGTGGGAGTGCGCGTCGGGCCTCGTCTGCGATCTCGTCTCGCACACCTGCGAGGTGCCGCGCGCCGGGGGCACCTGCGGGATCTCGGGGGAGGACGTCTCGCAGGCCTGCGGACCCTCGCTCGGTTGTGACGCGCGCACCGATGGCACGAACGTCTGCGTGGCCCGCGGCGCCGAGGGGGCCCGTTGCACGACCGAGTCGTGCCAGGCGGGCCTGCACTGCAACTTCAACACGCTCCTTTGCGACCGCGATCGCACCCAGGGAATGTCCTGCTCGGCGGGCAACGAGTGTGGCGTGGCGCTCGGAAGGCGGCTCGACTGTGTCGCCGGCAGCTGCGTCGCCACCGACGTCCGAGGCGCGAACTGCTTTCCGGGGCGCTATGGCTGCGGCGCGGGGCTCCGATGCCAGCAGGACCGATGAGCGTGGGGGGACGTCGTCCTTCGCGCCGTGGCGCGTGGCTCGTCGGGGCGCTCGTGGCCTGGACCGCGGCGGTCGAGGCGTGTGCCCCCGAGGCCGCGCCGATGTCCCGCCACTGCGGCGGGGGATGCCCCGAGGGGCTGCGATGCTACGCGCCCACCGAGGAGTGCGTGGCCGAGGGCGTGGCCTCGTGCACGCCGGCCTGCGCGTCGTACGAGCAGTGCTCCGCCCGCGCCGAGACGCCGACCTGCTTCGCGCAGATCTGCACGCTCCCGCCGCGGCCCGCCTCGCCGACGCTGAAGGTCGTCGCGCTCGCGATCCTGCCGGCCGCCGAGGCATGCGACCTCGACGGGGACGGGCAGGGCGACGCGCGGCTCTCGGAGCTCGCGTCGGGCTACGCCGAGCTGCCGCAGGCGCTGCAGGCAGCCATCGCGCAGGACCGCATCACGATGCTGCTGACCCGCGGGGCCGAGCATCTCGACCTGCTCTTCGGGACCCTCGCGCCGGAGAGCCTGCGCTGCGATCCGTCGAGCCCCACGGCGGGATGCCGCTACACCGTCAGCCGCGAGAGCTACGATCGCGGTGCGCGCTCGGGCCCGTGCCCGGCGTGGCTCTCGCTCGGGGACGCGTCGCTCGTGGGCGATGCGTTCCGTGCCGGCGGGGCCGAGGCGACCGCGGGCATCGCGGTGCCGATCGACGAGCGCCAGCTGCTGCTGCAGATGTTCGGCGTGCGCGCGGACGGGACGCTGGTCACGGGGGAGGCCGGGCAGGACGAGACGCTCGCGCTGCGCCTCTGCGGCGCGGTGCCGAAGGCCGAGCTCCGCGCGGCGCTCGAGGGGCTCCCGCCGGACACCCTCGACCCGGTCGGCGGGCTGGAGGGCGCGCGCAACCTGCTGGACGTGCTGCTCCGCGCGGACGTCGACGGGGACGGCGATGGGATTCGCGAGTCGGTGTCGTTCGCGCTCGCGCTGTCCGCGGTGCGGGCGGACGTGACGGGGTGGTCCCCGACACGCTGAGGCTTTGCCCTCGCGATGCGGGGGACTCCGCGCTCAGCGGGCCAGCAGCGCCCAGGCCCCCGCGAGCGCCGCGGCGCACGCGAGGGCTTACCCGAGGGCGCGACGTGCGGCCGGACGGGCGACGGCGTCGGTGCGGTCCTCGTCGTGCGCGTCCCCCGGGGCCATCGCGACGTCGGAGGGCGCGTCCCCCGGGGCCATCACGAGCGAACGCGCTCCTGGGCTCGATCCGGCGCGCAGTGGTGTCGATTGCGCTCCCGGGGCCGCGCGTGTAGAGCGCGCCGACCTCGGTGCTGTCGATGCCGCCGACGAGGATGCGCTCGCCGCCGAGGAAAGCCGTGAGCTCAGGGCGCGCCGAGGAGCGTGCAGCCCGTCAGGTCGCCGTCCTCGATGCGCGCGACGACGCGCGTCGTGCTCCCGGAGAACACCGTGCCGTACGAGTTGCCGCCCGCGCCGAACTCCACCGCGACCACGCGCGTCCGGGTGGCACGCTCCCGGAGCTCGAGGCGGTTCACGACGCCGCCATCGACCGCGGCGAGCGCCGAGGGCACGTCGCGCGAGGTCGGGTACACCACGCGCACCGCCGCCAGGACCTGCGAGCGCTGCGCGGTCGTGAGCGTCGTCGTCGCAGTGATCGAGAGCGAGGTGACGACCTCGAACGAGCGGCCGTCCGAGAGCCCGCGGAACGTCGTGCCCAGGCGACAGGTGGCCGGGCGCGCCGTGCAGGCCACGAGGTCGCCGTCGTGGATCGCGGCGACGACCGTGGTGGTGTTGTCGTCGAAGACGGCGCCGTACGAGCTGTCACCCACGCCGTACTCGATGACCGTGTAAGGACGGCCCGAGGCCTCCTCCCAGACACGAAGTCGGCGCAGCACGTGGCCGTCGACGCGCGCGAGCGCCTCCGTGGCCGTGCGGACGTCGGTGTGCGCGGACTGTTGGACCGCGACCACGATCTGGTCGGCGAGGAAGGGCGGGATGGTTCCATCGATGACGGTGATGCGGTCGTCGAGCGCGACGCGGACCGAGCCGACCAGGATGTCGGCGAACGTGGCTCCGAAGAGGCAGCTCGATGCGGGCGGAGGCGGGGCGGGGCAGCCCGCGCCGCTGCACTCCGAGGCGAGCCCGAAGGGCCCGACGACCGTGCGGTCGTAGCCCTTCACGATGACGCGGTATCGACCCGCGGTGAGGCTGCGCGAGAGCCCCGACAGTTTGGTGCCGGAGATGTCGTCGTTCCGCGCGATGTACGAGCCCCACGAGCCCGAGGTCTCGCGGTAGAGGTAGAGGACGGTGTCGAGCTCGGTGGAACCGGCGGGCATGGTCGTTCGCAGCGAGACCGAGGCGTCTGCCGTCAGCGAGAACGTCCACGCATGATACGAGGCCGCGGAGGCGAGCGTCTCCGCGACCGGCGTGCCGAGCACCAGCGCGCCGTGGTCGATGGGGCGGCGCAGCGAGTCGGCGGGGCCTTCGAGCACTTCCAGGTCCGTGGGCACGTCCGTCTCGGGGCCCTTGTCGGCCTCGGTCGCAGGGGCACAGCCGACGGAGATCATGGCGAGGAACACAGCGAGACGGCGCATGGTTTACCTTCTTAGCAACGCACGTGCCGTGGTGCGGAGCCTCGAGCCGCGCGAAAACATCGAGAAATGAGCGTGTCGGCTCGTGCTGCCGCCGGCGACTCCAATCGCCACCCCGCGCTCGGCTCGGCGGCCCCGCTCACGCAAGCGGTCGTGGGAGAGGGGCGGCCGGAGAACGTAGCGGAGCAGTCCCTCGCGGCGCTCATCGTCGTGGGCCTGCACGGCCACCTCCGCGTCGAGGTCGACGCCCTCGAGGCGCGCTTTGCGTCGGGTCGGCAAGAACACCTGCCCGTCGAGCTCGTCGTGTTCCGGCGCGTGCTTCACTGCGCCGCGGCCGCTCGTCGCCTCGCGGTGCGCGTGCGCGAGCGCGGGCTCCTCGTCGGTCATCGAGAGCGCGTTTATTCGCGCCTCGAGGAGCTTCTCGGCGCGCGTGACGATGCGGGCGAGGACCTGTTCGACCTACTCGGGGCTCGGCGCGGGCGTGGTGAAGAAGGCGCCGTCTCCTCCGAAGGCGCCATCGAGGAAGAGCGCGTGCAGGTGCACGTGGAGGCGCAGGTCGGAGCCGAAGCGCTGGATCGCGAAGAAGGCCCCGCCGCGCGGCGCGCGCAGCCCCGCGTCCCGAGCGAGGCGAAGGTATCGGCGCGCGACCTGGTCGTACGTGACCCGCGCCAGGGCCTTCACCAGGTCGTGATGGAAGCCGAGCGCCCAGCGGAGTTGAAACGGAAACGAGAGCACCCACGGCCGCGTCCGCACCTCGGGGAAGACGCGCTCGGCGAGGTGTCGTGCCGTCTCGGTCATGCGCCGTCCCGCGCAGCGCGGGCAGAAGCCGCGGCCCTTGCAGCTCAGGGCCACGACCCGGTCCAGCCCGCAACTGCCACAGCGAAAGTGCGCGCAGCCCTTCGCGAGCACACCGCAGTCGAGCACGCCGCGGAGCTCGTCCGTGACGAAGCTCGGCAGCGGCGCATCGGCCCGCTCCCGCTCGGCGAGAAACGTCGCGAGGTGATCGCGCACGATCGCATGCAGCGCCGAGCCCGACGGGTCGCGCGGCGACAAGTCCGGGCAGCGGGGACGGCCGAGGGCGTGCACCTCGAGCGACGCTGCGACCACGACGGACTTCTGTTCGACGAAGGTGAGGTCCCGGCGCTCGTCCGTCCCCCACCCGCAGAGCCAGAGCTGGAGGCCGGGGCGCGGCGAGCACTTCGCGCAGGGGGTGTGGCCGGTGGCGCGCGCGTCGACGGCGGCTTCGGCGAGCGAACGACGAACATGGCCGTGGCTAATCGCGGTGTGTCGAGCGGGTGTCGAGATCGCGCTCGGGCATGCGCGGAACCGACAAGCAGGCGGCCGCCCGCTCGGCGTCGCGGAGGGTCGAGGCCAGCGAGGAGGGCAGGCCGAGGGGGATGGCGTCGAAGCGACGGCCGCTGCCCTCGCGCAGTCGGAGCGCGGCGTTGCTGTACCAGTTCGCGCGGTGACGCCAGCGGTGCACCTCGACGCCGAGCACGTCGGCGAGCGGCGTGCGGATCGTCGAGCTCAGACCCGAACGTTCGACGATCAGGTCGTCCGCGCGGGCCAGCCACACGAGGCAGCCGTCGGTGGAGAACCACGCGGCGGTGCCGACGAGCGCGAGCCCGCCCAACAGCGCGCCGAGCGCACCGACGAGCCCCACCTGGCCGCGCACCGCCTCCGCCGCGACGAAGCCGGGCATCGCGAAGCCGAAGACGGCGAGAAACCAGGTGACCCCGTTGACCAGGAGCCCCCCCTCCGTGCTGGCCAGCACCGCGTCGTCCGCGCCCGGGCGGGGCAGGCGCGCGATCCACTCCGCGAGCGCCACCACCCCGACGAGCGCGGCCACGAACGCCGCGGCGGCCACACCCGCCACGATCGCCGTGTCGCGCGGCATGAAGAATCGTCGGTCCCCCACGAGCACCACGGCGACGAGGGCCGCGCCGCCGAACGTCGCGAGCGTGAGGGTGATGGGGGCGTACCAGAGGGGGTCGCGCATCGGGGATTCGTAGCAGGCGGCCCGTGGCCGGGGTCAGGCGGTCGTACCAGTCTAGCTCCCGAGCAGGTCCCTCCTGCAAGACGCCGAATACGCCGTGCTCCGCGACCCCTGGCCTGACGCGCCGCGGCTCGAGTTCGCCGATGCCGTCGCGGCGACGGATCCGAACCGCGCCGCTTTCATCCGTGCGGACCTCGCCGTGTTGCGGGCCGCCCACGCCGCAAAGTCGCCGAAGGCGAGCGACGTGTCGGCACCGGATGCGGCCTTCACGGGCCACTGGCGGCCCTGGGTGGGAAGGCTGGATTCCCTCGTTCCGGGAGGATCCCAGGACGTGGGCTTCGGACGAGGCTTCGTCCAGTGGGTGACCGCGACCGCCGAGTGGCTCCTCGAACATGCGCCCGACCTGTTCGCGCGCGCGCGCCCGAACTCGACTTGAACGTGATGCAGTTGAACGGCACGGAAACGAGAGCACCCACGGCCCGGGCGTGGGACGCGCGGCTCTCGGAGCTCGCTTCCGAGCGACGCGGAGCAGCCACAGGCCTTGAAAGCCGCCATCGCGCAGGACCGCATCACGATGATGCTGACCCGCGGGTCCGACCGCCTCGATCTGCTCTTCGGGACCCTCGCGCCGGAGATCCTGCGCTGCGATCCGTCGAGCCCGACGGCGGGATGTCGCTACACCGTCAGCCGCGAGAGCGACGACCGCGGCGCCCGTTCGGGCCCGTGCCCGGCGTGGCTCTCGAGGGGCTCCCGATCGATGCGCTCGAGCCGGTGGGCGGGCGGGAGGGCGCGCGCAGCCTGCTGGACGTGTGGCTCCGTGCCGACATCGACGGGGATGGCGACGGGGAGCGCGAGTCGGTGTCGTTCGCGCTCGCGCTCTCGGCGGTGCGCGCCGACGCGACCACGTGGTCCCCGACGCGCTGAAGCGGCGAGGCGCGCTCAGCGGCCCAGCAGCGCCCAGAGGGCGGCGAGCGATGCGGCGCAGGCGAGGGCGATCCCGAGGGCGCGACGTACGGCCGGACGGGCGACGGCGTCGGTGCGGTCCTCGTCGTGCGCGTCCCCCGGGACCATCGCGACGTCGGAGGGCGCGTCCCCCGGGGTCATCGCGACGTCGGAGGGCGCGTCGTCGCGCCCCGTTCCTTCGAGGGCGGTGATCTGGACCGCGGGTCCGAGGGCGAGGGCGCGCGCGGCGCGCTCCCGTGCGCGTCGTTCGGCCAGGAACGTCTCACCGAAATGGTCGGTCAGGAACGCCCCGAAGCGGAGCGGTGACGCGACCAGCGAGGCCTCGTGCGTGTAGGCGTCGAGGGCGCGGAGGAGCTCGGCGGCGCTGCCGAACCGGGCGTCGCGGTCTGGCGCGAGCGCGCGCGACACCAGCGCCTGGAGCGAGGCGTGCGCGGGGAGCCCGCGCGCCGGGAGCGCGGGGATGTCCGGATGCTTCGCTTGCTCGAGCATCTCCGCCTCGGTGCCTCGCCGCATGCGCCGCCCGGCGCAGAGCTCCCAGAGGAGGATGCCGGCGGCGAACACGTCGGCCCGCGCGTCCACGTCCTCCCCGCGGGCGTGCTCGGGGGCCATGTATGCGCTCTTGCCGACGACGCGTGGACCGGGTCCGGGGGACGCGCCCGGCGCGCGCGCTTCGTCCGCCGCGCCGAGGCCGGCCGCGCGGGCGATCCCGAAATCGCAGAGCTTCACCTCGCCCTCGAACGACATCAGCACGTTCGAAGGAGACACGTCGCGGTGCACGATCCCGAGCGGCCGGCCTTCGGCGTCGGTCGCGCGGTGCGCGAAGTCGAGCGCGGCCACCACCTCGCGCACGAGGAAGAGCGCGAACTCCGGGGGCAACGGGAGCTTCGCCTTGCTGCACAGCGAGAGGAGCCGGTGCAGGTCGAACCCTTCGACGTACTCCATCACGAGGAAGAGCCGGCCCTCCTCGCGGCCGAGGTCGAAGACCTGCACGACGTTGGCGTGCCGGAGGCCGGCGCAGAGCTTCGCCTCCTCGATGAACATCCGTGCGAACTCGGGGCCGCTCGAGAGCGACGCGAGGATCTGCTTCACCACGACGAGGCGCTCGCCGCCGAGTCCGGTGGGGCTGCGGGCGAGGAAGATCTCGGCCATGCCGCCCTGTCCGATGCGATCGACCAGCTGCAGCTTCCCGAAGGGCCGCGGAAGTCGGTCGGGGTCCGGCGCGGGCGCGGGCGGAGCCACGTCGATGGCCCCGGGCGCGCGGTCTTCGGGGGGCGAACCGATGGACGCGGCGGGGGTCGGAGCACGGGCCGTGTCGGCCGTCGGGCGCGGCCCGTTCGCGGGCGAGGCGCTCGAGGACGCGGAGGCCCGCGCCTTCGGGCTGCGCGCGGGACGGGATGACGCTTTGCGGCCCATCGGAGGGGCGTGCTCTGCCATGCCCGACCCCGCCTGCGCAACCGTCCCGGTGCGCGCGCGCGCGGTGGTGGAGGGCCGGACTCGGACGCGCCCCGACGGCGCCGAAGAAGTTCGTCGTCGGGGCGAATCTCGTTCGAGAATCACCGGTCTTCGGGGCTGCCGCGGGCAGGGCGTGCGCGGGATTGGACGTGTTTGGCCGCGACGGGAGGCCGCGGGCCGCGGACGCGGCGTCCACCGCGGAGCGTTCGTGCCCGGCGCGCGCCGGAGGGATGACACGGGCAGGCTTTGTTGCCATCGTCGGCCGATGCGCCGCCCGCCCGTCTCGTGGTTCGTCACCGTGCTCCTGTCGGCATGCTCCGGTGCCGTGCCCGTCGCGCCGGACGCGGGTCCCCCCGACGCGGGCGCGCGCCCCGCGCACGCGCGTTTGAGCTGGCGGGTCCGCTGCGAGGGCGCGGACCCTTGCGAGGCCCCGCCCGAGCGGCTCTTCGACGCGGACGACGGGCAGCTCGGGGCGTCGGTCACGTGCGACCTCAGCCCCTCCGCGGACGGCACGACCCGCGCGTTCTCGTTCGCCGTCGCCCAGGGCGCGGCGTTCGGACTGCGGGTGCGCAGCGCCACGATCGGCCTCGATGGCGATCGCATCCAGGGCACGGGCTGCACCCTCGCCGTCGTCGAGGAGACCGACCTCGCGCTGGAGGGCGCGTGCGGCCCGAACCCGCCCTCGTCGGGCACCCCGTGTCAGATCCAGCGCATCGACATCCTCGACGTGGCAGGCGTGCGCACGCTGCAGGCCGAGCTCCGCTGCGCGGGTCTGCCGGCGCGGGACGCTCCGGGGCTCACCCGCGCGGTCACCGGCCCCGCGGGCGGGGCCACGTTCGCGACGCTCGAACTGACGGGCTGCGCAGGCCTCTGAGCGATGTGCGTCGCAGCCCTCGGTCCGCTCCTCGTGGCGCCTCTCAGGCCGCCGCGGCGCGCCGCTCGATCTCGGTGCGGCCCTGGTCGAGCTCGCGGAGCATCTGCTCTCCGGTGAGCTGGTCGGCGGCGACCCCGCCGAAGTACTTGTCGAGCCCGACCCGCGCGTAGTGCGGTCGGATCCGGTCCGACAAGAGTCCGATCTCCCGGAGGTTCGGCACCATCCGGCCGAACATCAGGTGCCGGAAGCGCTCCATGCCCGGCGAGCTGCCGACGACCTCCCGCCACTGCGCGCGGGTGAGCCTCCCCTCGAAGTGCTCCTCGTAGACCTCGTAGGCGAGGAAGCGGTTGCGCATCAGCAGCGCCACCTCGAACGCCCAGTCCTCGCGCTCGCGTCGGTCGCGCTCGTCGAGCTCGGTCAGGACGTGCTCCCGCAGCGCGAGCACCCCGTAGTGCACGTGGCGCGCCTCGTCCTGGATGACGTTCTTCAGCAGCTCCTTCAGGAGCGGCTCGCGGGTCTCGCGGTAGAGCAGCGAGAACGCCCCCAGCGCGACGCCCTCGACCATGATCTGCATGCCGAGGAACTTCATGTCCCAGCGCGCGTCCGTCATCAGCGCGTCGATGATCACGAAGAGGTTGTCGTTGACCTGGTAGAGCTTCTGCAGCTTCGTGTCGAGGTACCGATGGAACACCTCGACGTGGCGCCCCTCGTCCACGACCTGGGTCGCGCCGTAGAGCTTGCCGTCGAAGAACTGCACCGCTTCGGTGACCTGCGCCGCGGCGAAGAGAGCCCCCTGCTCGCCGTGCAGGAACTGCGAGAGCATCCACGCCGCGACGCTGTGCCGGACGACGCGGCGCTCGGCCACCGAGAGTCGGATCCCGAAGTCGTTCACCTTGTCCCACGCGAGCATGTCGTCGGGCAGGAGCGGCCGGTCGTCGCTCTCGGGGTCGACCGACGTGGCCCACGGCAGGTCGTCGCCGTTCCACTGCCCTCGCTTGGCGCGGCTGTAGAGCTCCGCCATCGCGGGCTGATCGGCGGGGTAGGTCCAGTCGAACCACGCGTGGTGCCGCGCGGGCATCGCCGTGGGCACGCCCTGCTTGCCCCGCTTGAGGATCGTCCCACGCACGGCGGAGGGGCCGATGGCCTGGAGCACCCGCGGGTCGCGGACCTCGAGCAGCGTCGAGGCGGAGTCCACGTACGACTCCAGCTGGTTTCTCACGCGCATCGGCAGCAGGGCCATCACACGATCGACGTCGAACATGGGTTCTCTCCAGGGTGGGGGCCGCGGCGAACCGCGCGTGCGGGGCCGCTCGGGGCGTGGGGTGAGCTCAGCTCAGCGAGGCGAAGAAGTCCTTGATCTTCGCGGTGTGGAATCCGATCAGGAGCGAGTGCACGAGCGGCAGGGCCCGCTCGATCATCGCGGCGGCGCGCTCGGGCTCCATCCGCTCGATGCGCCCTGCGAGCAGCACGGCCTCGCGGTTGAAGAGGTCCTGCGCGACCTCCTGCACGAGGGCGAGGTCCTCGACGCGGATCTCCATCGCGTCGGTGAACCCGAGGCGGAGCACCTCCGCCCAGGCCTGCAAGATCCAGACGTCGCCCTCCGCGATGAGGGTCCGTCCCGTCGCGTCCGTGCGGGCGCCGAGGATGCCCTTCTCGACCATGCGGTCGAAGTCGTCCCGGCCGACTCCGACCCGGAGCAGGACCTCGTCGGCGTCGACCGCGGCCTTCGCACCGGGGGCGTCCCGGCCGAGCACGTCGAGCCGCTGCTTGACGCCGAGGAGGAACGAGCGCTGCGCGGGGCTGAACGCGGCGTCCGTCTCGTCGAGCAGGGCGCGGATCGCCTTCAGCGGCAGGAATCGCTCGTGCTGAAGGGTGCGGATGAGCGTGAGCCGCTCGACGTGCGAAGGGCCGTAGAACGCGGTGTTGCGGCCGGTCTTTCGCCCCGGGGGCAGCAGACCCTGCTGGATGTAGAAGTGCACGACCTGACGAGGCAGCCCGGTCAGGTCGCAGAGGTCCTTCATCCGCAGCGTCCAGCCCTCGCGCGCGTCGGCGGGTGCGTCCACCGCAGCCACCGCCCGCACCGTCGCCACTGCCGCGCCCGTCACGGGACCTCCAGCGTCACGGCGCTCAGCGGGCGGGCGATGCACGTGAGCACCCAGCCGTCGGCGCGCTCGGCGTCGCTCAGGCAATGCGGTTCGTCCATCATCACCTGCCCCTCGATCGACCTGCACTTGCAGGCCGCGCACCCGCCCATCGCACACGAGAAAGGCAGCCCCACGCCGGCCGAGGTCGCGGCCTCGAGCAGCGTCCGACCCGGGGGGACCTGCACGCGTTCGAGCCCGCCCCGCCTCCGCACCTGAAGGGTCACGGGCGAGGTTGGCCACGCCACGTCGGCGGCCGCGCGATCGGTGTCTGCAGGGCTCTGGAAGCGCTCCTCGAGCACCTCGCCCTCGGGCACACCGTGGGCGAGCAACGCGGCGCGGACGGCCTCGCGCATCGGCGCGGGACCGCAGACGAAATAGAGCGACGCCGGGCTCGGGAGAGAGAAGGTGCCCGCGTCGGCGAGCGCGGCGCAGAGCGCCGCATCGAGGCGTCCGGTGGGGCCCTCGTGGGGGAGGGCAGGGGCCTCGAGCACGCGCACCACCCGCAGCCGTCCGCCTTCGCGCGCGCAGGCCGCCGCGATGTCGGCGGCGAAGATCTCGTCGCGCTCGGCGCGGTTCGCGTGCACGAGCGTCACGTGCGTGCCGGGGTCGCGCGCCAGCACCGAGCGGGCGATCGACCAGCACGGCGTGATGCCGCTTCCTCCGGCCAGCAGCACCACGTGCCGGGGCGCACGGTCCCCGGGCACGACGAAGCTCCCCGAGGGGCCGAGCACCTCGAACACGTCGCCCACCTTCGCGTGCGCGTGCAGGTGGTTCGAGACCCGGCCTCCCGGGATCCGCTTGCAGGTGATCTCCGCCACGCCGTCCTCGGGCGCGCTCGACAGCGAATACGCGCGCTTGAGGCGCGCTCCGTCGACCTCGACGCAGAGGGTCAGGAACTGCCCGGCCGCGAACGCCGGCGTCTCGCCTTCGAGCGGCGTCAGCGTGAGGGTGAGGGCGTCCTCGGTCGGTCGGGCGAGCGCGCTGACCCGCATCCTCCGCGCGCCCATCGCGGGCGACGTGTCGGACGGAGGCGCATGCCGGGGACGGCGCTCCGGGGGGCGCGACGCGGGGCGTGCCGGGGGGGCGCCGCCGACCCTCGCGAGGTCGCGGCGCCACGCCTCGTAGGGTGCGACGAGGGGCCGCGGAATCCAGACACCGAGCGGGTCGATCTCGGCGAGCGGCACCGGCGTCACCAGGCCGCGCGAAGGCGTCGAGAACGACGGTTCCCGCACGCCGCGCGCGCCGTCGACCAGCGAACGGGCGTCGAGCCGGGCCTGCTCGACGACCGGCCGCAGCGACCTCGGGACGAGCCGGACGAGCACGCCCGCGACGGCATCGAGTCGACCGACCTTCCGTCTCGGGGGCTGCTCCATCCCCCGAACGTGCGCGATCGGCGGCCACGTGTCGAGTGTCACTAGACACTTTTCACAGGGGCACGTGCCGGCCCGAGTGCGGCCTCAGGGCGACGCGTGGCCGAGGCCGATCGCGGCGTACGGGTCGCGGATCTGCGCGGGCGGTGCGGCGAAGTGGCTCGAGAGGAAGTCGAACCAGCACGCGGCGCCCACGTCGCTGTCTCCGACGTTGTCGTGGGTCGCCATGCGCGTCCCGCCGAGGCCGTCGCCGACGACGTCGAACTGGACGACGCCCAGCGTCGCCCGCCCGCCCGCGGCGTTGCCTCGAAGGGGTCCGTCGAGCGATGGAAATCCGGGCCAGGTCCGGAGCACCGGGCGCATCATCGGGGCACCGAGCGCGCGCGCGACGGCTTGGTTCGCGACGTTCGGAACGGTGTCGTCGTCGAGCACCACGCCGACGAGCACGCTCGGCGCGCGGGTGTCGAGGCCGGGCAGCCGCGCGCCCACGACGTGGGGCCCGAAGCTCGCCGGATCCCCGCGGTCGAGCACGGTCTGCATCACGGGAAAGAACCGTCGCACGTCCCCGGGCGTCGTGCGCCGCGGGCGCAGCAGCTCGATGAGGGCTCCGAACTGCGAACCGTCGCTGATGATCGTCGAGACCCTGCCCCCGGGCACGACCAGCACGCCGGCGCCGAGGTCCGTCGAGGTGGCGAGCAGCTCCGGTCCCATCAGGCCGCCGAGCGAGACCCCGAGATAGGCCAAGGCGTCCACGTCGATCTCCGGGTTCCCGTCGCCGTCGAGGTCCGGGTGGCTGCGCAGCAGCGAGAGCAACTGCAGCTTGTCCCACGTGCTCTGACGGAAATGGTCTCGCAGCCGCGCCGCCTCGAGCGCGCGCGTTCCGAGGTCGCCGATCGCGAAGAACGCCAGCAGCGTCGGCAGCGCGCCGGGCGCGTGCATCGCGGTCGGGTGCTCGCCGTGTTGAAGGGCGTCGATGGCCACGGTGGCGAAGCCCGCGGGGGCCGCGAACGTCGCCAGGCGCGCGGCCTGGTCTCGTCCGCCGGTCAGTCCGTGTCCGTACAGCAGCGTGGGGAAGGGCCCCCGGCCGGTGGGCGGCAGCCACACCGTCACGGGGATCAGGTAGTCGGCGCGCGGGGTCGCGGGGGCCGCTCGGGCTCGGCGCATGACGCCGTCCTCGGGGTCGCGGTAGTCGTTCGCGCGGAACCGCGCTTCGCAGCGGATGAACGCCGCGCTGGCCTCGCAGGTGGGCGCCTCCTCGAACGCGAACGAGCGGCCCTCCACATCCGCACGCACCGCGAGCGTGTCCTCGACGAGCGACTGGGTCGGGAACACCGTCAGCGCCACGAGGTCCCCGGCATCGCGGACCGCACCGAGCGCGACGAGCGCGTCGATGGCGTCCTGCGTGGCGGGGTCGGGCGTGCGGAGGACCTGCTGCATCGCCGCCGAAGGCTCGAGGCAACCCCCGGCCGCCGCCGTCAAGGCGCGGGTCACGTACACCGCGACGAGCGCGCGGGGCGGCAACGGTGTCATCGGCGCGAGCAGGAGGGTCGCGCCCTCGTCCGTCGTCGAGGTCAGCACGGGCACCCGACGCGGAGGTCCCGGCGAGAGCACGACGAAGCCGAGGCCCGAGTCGGCGCGCACCGTGTCGTCGCCGGAAGGAATCCGACTCGCATCGAACGCGCGGCCGAACTGGAAGAACGCCTCGGCGTTGAGGCCGAATCCGTCGGTCTCCGCGAGGTCCTCGGTGAACGTCCCGTTGTACCCGCCGAGGCGCGCCGTGAGGGCCGGGAATCGAAGCGGGTCGAAGCGCAGGCGCACGCCCGTCTCGGTCGTCGGGTCCTCGACCACGAGCGAGGGATCGGGCCAGCGCTCGAGCCCTCCGCCCGCGTCTCCGTTCCAGAGCAAGGTCGTGCAGCTCGGCCCGGCGTCGAGGCCTCCGTCGGGCAGCGCGGCGTCGCTCGGCCCCGCCTCGCTCCCACAGGCCGCGAGCACCACGAACGCTCCGAGCCATCCCTGCCGCATGTTCACCTCGAGGCCGCGCCGCGCGGGCCGGACGAGCTTCGCCGGTTCCTCCCCTGGTCAGCAAGTCGCCGCGGGACCGATGCGCGGCGGCGGGGATCCGCGGTGGCCGACCGAGATCCGAATTCTGTCGTGGGTCACGCGGGTGGCGGAAGCTTCTCGCCTCCCCGCCTGTCTCTCCCGGAAGCTGCCCATGCGCCACGCCGTGCCCGCGTTCGCCGTCGCCCTCTCGCTGTCCGCCTGCGGTGGCATGTCGGGGGCGTCGACGCCGTCGCCGAGCGGGCCGTCGTCCGAGGTGCCCGTCCCGGCGCCGCAGACCCCGGCGGTGCTGCCCCCCGCCGAGCGCGCGGTGCCCGAGGGGACCCAAGGTCCCGTGGAGCCCGGAACCGTCGTGCCCGTCGCGCCCGGGCCGTGCGGGCGGGGGGCGACGGGCCTTCCGTCTCCGGCATCGGCTTCCACGTCGATGGGCGCGCCCTTCGAGGGACACCTGCTCGGAGGGGTCCCGCTGCCGTGGGACGTCGAGGGGCTGCGGAGCAACGCCGCGCGCCCGAACGCCGAGGGCTGCTGGGGCACGGTCGAGACCGTCGCGTCGCTGGTGCGGGCCGCCGCCGAGGTGCACCGGGACTTCGCGGACAGCGTCGTCGTCGTCAACGATCTCAGCCTCCCCGCGGGCGGGCCCATCGTGCACCACGGCTCGCACCAGGCGGGCCGCGACGCGGACGTCCTCTTCGCCTACGTCGACGCGCACGGCGCGCCTTGGCCCGCGCGCGGTGTGCCCGTCGATCCCGAGGGGAATGGCGTCGAGTTCGGTGATCTTCTCGATCCGTCCGACGACGTGCCGGTGAAGCTCGATGGGGCGAGGACGTGGCGCTTCGTCCGTGCGCTCGTCGAGGAGGACCTCGCGGGCGGCGGGACCGGACTGCAGCGGGTCTTCGTCGTCGAGCACGTGCGCGCCTTGCTGCTCGCAGAGGCCGCGCGCGAGCACGCCCCGCGGGCGGTGGTGGCCCGCTTCGAGGACGTGACCTGCCAGCCCGCGTACCCGCACGACGATCACCTCCACGTGCGCTTCTTCTGCTCCGCGGAGGATGTGCGCGCGGGCTGCCGAGATGCCGCGCCGATCTACCCGTGGCACCGCGACGCGCTCCAGGCCGCGGGCCTCGACCCGGTGTCGGCGGCGTCGCCGCGCAGGACCGCCGGCCCGGAGCCCCGCGCGCCGGAGGGGCCGGCGCCTCCGCC
>CAIKNO010000107.1 GCA_903828805.1 uncultured Sandaracinus sp.
GCGCCGGCGAT
This sequence comes from uncultured Sandaracinus sp., assembly GCA_903828805.1. Taxonomy (GTDB): domain Bacteria; phylum Myxococcota_A; class Polyangia; order Polyangiales; family Sandaracinaceae; genus Sandaracinus. The sequence goes on from CAIKNO010000107.1 coordinate 12, forward strand.
GGCCAGCACCAGCGAGAAGCGCCACGCATGCCGCATGCCGATGGCATACGATCCGAGCCCCCCGTTGCTCAGTCCCCCGAGCACGACGCGGTCCGCGTCCACGGAATAGTGCTGCTGCACATCGTCCACGACGTCGAGCACGTCCTGCTCGCCCATCCAGCGCCACAGCACCTGCCCGAAGCCGTCGGGCGCGACGACGATCCAGTCCGGCGACCAGCGGGGCGTGTACTCGTCCCAGAGGTGGGCGGGGTACGTGAGCCAGTCCATGTTGTTGCCGAGCACGACCCCGAGGAAGAGGTTCCCGTTGCTCGAGCCTCCGTGGAGCATGACGAGCAGCGGATAGCGGCGCGAGGGATCGTAGCCCGGCGGCAGATACACCGAGTATCCCTGCCGGACCTCGGAGACCGCCGAGTGGTAGCCGCGGTTGGTGATCCGACCGCCCTGCTCGAGGTAGGGGTCGCGCCCCTCGCGCATCGCCTGCAAGTAACGCTGGGCCTTCATGCGCCACGCGTCCGCCTGCGGCGCGTACTGCGTGCTGATGCGGTCCGCGACGTCGAGCAGGTACTCGACGCCGACGATGGACCCCTCGGGCACGCCCGGCGCGCGCGCCGCCCGGACGGCGTCGACTTCCGCCCTCAACTCCGCGGCACCGGGCTGGGCCGAGACGGGTGAGCGCCCCGCCACGAGCAGGAGGCCGAGGCTGCAGAGGAGCGCGCGGCCCCCGCTTCGAAGGGACAGGTTCGGCATGACCTCGCCGCCGTACCATCGAAGGGGATCGTCGAACCAGATTCCGACAATCCGGGCCTCTCTGCCCGCGACGGCGCTTGCCGACGAGGGGCCCGGGGCCGACGTCCCGCTCTAGACCGCACCCACCGCCGCACCCCGCGCCCGGATGCATTCATGGCGAGACACACCGGACTCCTCAGGCCCTCGTCGGCCATGGCTCCCGCGCTCGCGCGGCTCGGAGACGCCGTCGTCATCGGCGGCGCCTCGGTCGCCGCGACCGCGCTGCTCGGCTCGGACCCGTCGGGTGCCGATCGAAGCGACGCCGTGCGCACGATGGCGAGCATCCTCGTGTTCTTGCTCGCCGCCGAGCTCGCCGGGCTCTACTCCACGGGCCGTGGGACGCCGCTCGCGCGCGACCTGCTCCGCGTCGCGGGGGCGTGGACCGAGACGGTAGGACTATTGCTGGTCGCCGCGTTCGTGCTCGGCATCGACCACCGGCTCTCCCGCCCCGTCACGCTCGGGTGGGCGCTCCTCGCGCCCCTCGGGATGGGGGGCGGACGGGTCCTGACGCGCGGTCTGCTCGGGTGGGTCCGCTCGCGCGGCGGCAATCAGACCAGCGTCGCCATCGTCGGTGTGACCGACGTGGGCGAGATGCTCGCGCGGCGGATCCTGGCCTCGCCCTGGCTCGGCTTGCACCTCGCGGGATTCTTCGACGACCGCGCGCCCGAACGGCTCCCCGACCTGCCCCACGGCCGCACCCTCCTCCGCGGCAGCTTCGAGGACGTCCTCGAGGAGGCGCGATGCGGGCGGCTCGACGCCGTCTACGTCGCGCTCCCGCTGCGGGCAGAGCCCCGCATCCAGGAGCTGCTCAGGAGCCTCGCGGACTCGACGGTCAGCGTGCACCTCGTGCCCGACTTCTTCGTGTTCGACCTGCTGCATGGGCGGTGGTCGAGCGTCGGAGACCTGCCCGTGGTCAGCATCTTCGAGTCCCCCTTCTACGGCATCGACGGCGCCGTCAAGCGCCTCGAGGACCTGGTCCTCGGCACGGCGGCGTTGCTGATCGCGGCCCCGTTGATGCTCGTCGTCGCCGCGCTGATCAAGCTCACGAGCGCGGGCCCCGTGCTCTTCCATCAGCGCCGCTACGGACTGAACGGAGAGGTCATCGAGGTCCTGAAGTTCCGGACCATGCGCACGATGGACGACGGCGCACGGGTGGCGCAGGCCACGCGCGACGACCCCCGGATCACCCCGATCGGTCGCTTCCTCCGCCGCTCGTCGATCGACGAACTTCCGCAGCTCTTGCAGGTCGTGGCCGGGACGATGAGCCTCGTGGGGCCACGCCCTCACGCCATCGCCCACAACGAGGAATACCGGCGGCGGATCCGGCGGTACATGCTCCGCCACAAGGTGAAGCCGGGGCTCACCGGATGGGCCCAGGTCAACGGCTGGCGGGGCGAGACGGACACGCTCGAGAAGATGGAAAAGCGGGTCGAGCACGACCTCGAGTACATCCGGCGCTGGGGCCTGATGCTCGACCTCTGGATCGTCGTTCTCACCGTGTTCGGGCGCGCGGTGAGGAAGAACGCGTACTGACGAGCGACCCTGGACCGGGCATGGCGCGTGTTCCCTCGAAGGCGGCGCGCGCCCCGGGCCCGCGCGCAGCGCGCTCAGACCTCGCGCTCGGCGCGCACCACGAGCTCGCTCGGCAACGCGTCGAGGCAGGCATCGAGCGCGGCGGCGACCCTCCGCGCGTCCGCCCCGTCGAAGGTGATCTTCACGGTGTACTCGGGGTCACGAAAGCGAGGGTAGCTGCCGACCATGACGCCGGGATGCGCCCGCTCGACGGCCTCGAGCAGCGCCGCGATCTCTCCCTCGTCGCATCGCGTGTAGATCGCCCGCGACACGAACGGCGCGGCGGCGCCGAGTTCCGCCTTCACGAGCTCGAACTTCGCCCGGAAGATCTCGGGGACCCCCGGGAGCACGAAGACGTTCTCCAGGCGGATCACCGGCCAGGGCATGCGCTCGCTCGCGAGGAGGACGCCCCCCTCGGGGAGGTCGGCCATCCGGAGGTGTCCCTCGGTGGTGCGGGTCCCGAAATGGTCGGCGATCCGCTGGGCGAGGGGGCCGTCCCGCCGGAGGGTCCGACCGAACGCGCGCGCCACCGCGGGCACCGTCACGTCGTCGTGGGTCGGCCCCACGCCGCCGCTGGTGAACACGTGATCGTGGGCGGCGGACAGCGCGCGCAGATCCTCGATGATCGTCGACTCCTCGTCCGGACAGACGACCACGCGCTTGAGCGCGATGCCGAGGTCGAAGAGGGACTTCGCCAGGAAGGCGACGTTCGCCTCCTGGACCTTGCCGGAGAGGATCTCGTTGCCGATGATCAAGACCGCGGCCGTGCGTGCCATCGGGTGGCATCATAGGGGCCACTCCTGCCCCCGTCGACGCCGCCACCCCAGAAGAGAACCGACATGACACGAGCCTCTGTGCGTCCGGTGTACTTCGTCCTCGTGGGCGCGCTGAGCGCATGCCAGCCTGCGGCTCGAGCGCCTGGGGAATCGCCGCCATCGGGTGCCGCCGCGCGCCCCGTCGCGGCACAGCCCGAGCCGCCCCCGCCGGCGCTGCCCGCGTCCGAGGAGGTGTCGTTCCGGACGAGCGACGGGGTCGTGATCGCCGCGACGCTCCAGCGGGCTCCAGACCCGACGGCGCCGGTCGTCGTCCTCGTGCATCAGCTCGCCGCGACGCGGAGCGAGTGGACGCCCCTGCTCGACCGGCTGCACGCGCACCCTGCCCTGTCCACCCTCGCGCTCGATCTTCGGGGCCACGGGGCGAGCACCGCGGGTCCCGACGGCACGACGCTGTCGTACGCCACGTTCGACGCCGCCGCCTGGGCCGGCACCGCGCAGGACGTGCTCGCGGCCGTCGCGTACGTGCGCTCCTCGGCCTCGGGGCTGACTCCCTCCGACGTCGCCGTCGTCGGTGCCAGCATCGGCTCGAGCGCCGCCCTCGCGGCCGCGGCCCAGGAGCCGGCGATCAGCACCCTCGTCGCGCTCTCGCCCGGACGCGCCTACCACGGCTTCGATGCCATCACGCCGGCGCTCGCGCTCTCGGGGCGGACGTTCCTCGCGGCCGTCGCGACCGACGAGGCCGACTCGCGCGCCACCGCGCAGGCCCTTGCCCGCATCACCCACGGTGAGCTCGTCGAGGTGGCAGGGGCCGCGCACGGCACCGCCATGTTCTCGGCCGAGCCGAGCCTCCTCGACCGCACCGAACGCTTCTTGAGGACCGCCTCCCAAGCGCGGCCCACGGCGCCCTGAGGGCTCAGCGCTGGCGGGCGGCGGCGTGGATGGCGATGCCCGCGGCGACCGACGCGTTGAGCGACGACACGGGCCCCGGCAGCGGGATGCGGGCGACGACGTCGCATTGCTCCCGCACCAGGCGCCGCATCCCCTTGCCCTCCGAGCCGACCACCAGCACGCGGCCCGCGGGGGCCTCGGGCAGCGCGTCGATGTCGCAGGTCCCATCGGCGGCCAGCCCGACCACCTGCAAGCCGTGATCGTCCCGGAGCGCCGCGAGGGTCCGCGCGAGGTTCGTCACGCGAACGATGCGCGCGTGCTCGGTCGCCCCTGCGCTCGCCCGCACGACGACCGGCGTCACCGGCGCCGCGCGGTCCTTCAGCGTGAGCACGCCGTCCGCGCCCATCGCGACCGCGCTGCGCACGATCGCCCCGAAATTGTGCGGATCGGTGACCTCGTCGAGCGCGACGAGCAGGAGCGTGGTCGACGCGGACAGGACGTGCTCGATCTCCGCGTACCCATAGTCGCCGGTGATGGCGACGACGCCTTGGTGCTTCGCGTGACCCGCCAGGGCGTCGAGATCGGCGCGCTCCCGCTCCTCGATCCGCACCCCGCGCCCTCGGATCTCCTCCGCGGCGGTGCCGAGCGCCTTGCGCGCGTCGGACTCGACGTAGACGACGTGCACGAGCGCAGGCCGCGCCCGCACGGCCTCGAGCACCGCGTGCGTTCCTGCCAGCAATCGCTTCATGAGCGCTTCTCCTCGATCTCGTTCACCAACGCCCTCGCCACCGCGGCGGGGTCCGCAGCCGTGCGGATCGGCCGTCCGACCACCAGCAGGTCCGCCCCCGCCTCGAGGGCCTCCCCCGGCGTCGCGACACGACGCTGATCGCCGTGCGCGCTGCCCGAGGGCCGGATTCCAGGCACCACGAGCGTGCCCTCGGGACCCACGATTTCCCGCAAGGACTGCAGCTCCTGGGTCGAGCACACGAGGCCGGTCACGCCGGCGCGGTGCGCCACCCCCGCGAGTCGACGCGCCGCCTCGAGGGGCGTCGGCCCGAGCCCGACGGCCGCGAGCTCGGCGGCATCGAACGAGGTCAGGACGGTCACGGCGAGCAACTCGGTTCCGGTGCCCAGGGTGACGTCGCGTGACGCCTGAAGGGCGGTGGTGCCCGCGGACGCATGGACCGTGAGGTAGCGAACCCCGAGGCGGACGGCGCTGCCGACCGCGCCCGCCATCGTCGCGGGGATGTCGTGCAGCTTGAGGTCGAGGAAACACGCGGCCCCGGCGTCATGCACCGCGCGCACCGCGTCCGGCCCCGCGGCGGTGAACAGTTCGAGACCCACCTTGAACACGCCCACCGCGCCCTCGAGCCGGGCGAGCCACAGCTTCGCCTCGCGCAGGTCGGCGACATCGAGCGGGAACACCAAGCGATCGACAGCCTTCATCCTCAGTCTCCCGAAGCACGAAGAGGCGGAGCTCGACCGCCCCGCCTCTCCGCCGTCCGTTCTCGACGCTGTCGTCAGGCCGCGGTCCGCGACCAGCGCAGATGGCGCGACGAGCCACGATCAGGCCCCGCAGCGCCCCTGGAGCCCCACGAGGCAGCCCGATCCGGCCCCCCAGCGAAGCGCCAGGCGCCGCGCTCAGAACCCAGCGCCGCGCTCAGAACCCAGCGCCGCGCTCAGAACCCAGCGCCGCGCTCAGAGGCCGTCGAGACCGGCGAGCGGATCGTCGCTGTCGTCGCGGCGAGGACGCGCGGCCGCGCCGCTCGAGCCGCTGCTTCCGCCGCCGC
>CAIKNO010000108.1 GCA_903828805.1 uncultured Sandaracinus sp.
CACGCTGTAGTCGTTGCTGTCGAAGCGTGCGTAGGGGGTCTTCGCGACCCTCACCTCGACCCGGTCCTCGACGGGGAAGGCGTCGTCCGGGAGGGCCCGGAGGCGCGTCCGCTCCTCGGCGAAGGCGGAGAGGACGGTGAGGGTCCTGTCCTCGGGGTTCTTCCGGGCGCCGCGCACATTGCGACACCACGCGGCGGCCTGGAGGTTGAGGTCCCCGAGGTCGGTCCAGGTGCGCGCGGGTATGAAGCTCTCGCGGATGTCGCGGATCCCTCGCTCCACCCGTCCCTTCTCGTTGCCGCGATAGGGTGCGCAGGGGCGCGGCTCGTAGCGCTGGTGGCCTGCGTAGGCGAGGAGCGTCGGGTTGAAGACGACGCTGTCCCCGATCCGCTGGGTCACCGCCGACTTGAGGTTGTCGTAGAGGATGACGCGCGGCACGCCCCCGAGCTCCTCGAACGCCGCCTCGTGATGCGCGAGGAAGCTCCCCATCCGCTGGTCCACCCCGAAGCGCAGGAACATCCACCGCGACCACGAGAGCACCATCACGAAGGCGACGAGCGGTCGTCGGGCCCCGTCGATCTCGATGTGCCCGAAGTGACCCCAGTCGACCTGGGCCTGCTCCCCCGGGAGCGTCGTCAGGCGCAGGAAGGCCTCCGCCGGGCGCCGGGGCCGGTGTCGCGCCACCACGGCGCGGAAGTGGTCAGGGGCGCCGTCGTAGCCGCGCTCCTTGACCATCTCGAAGAGGCGGCTCGCCGGCAAGTCCGGGTGCCTCTCCAGTGTCTGGAGGATGAACGGCACATAGGGATCGGCCTTGGAGCGGCGCGTGGGCACCGTGCTGAGCGGGACCCCGTCGCGCAGGAGCGCCCGGCGAACCGTCGAGTGGTGCACCCCGAGCTGTCCAGCGATCGTCCGGATGGGCCAGCCCTCTGCGTGGAAGAGGCGGCGGATCTTCGCCTGGAGGTCGGCGGGGATCACGAGGACCGCCCGTGGAGGACCCGGAGCGCGCGGAAGTCACCGACGCCCGGGAGCGTCCGGCGAGGACGGGGCGGACCGAGCAGGTCGAAGCGGACCAGCGCGCTGTCGAGGGGGAGGATTCCGTCGCCGAAGAGGGCCTCTGCGGAGCGCCGGTCCACCGTCCCCTCCGCAAAAACTGCAGCGGTGAGGGGCTGACCGACCCACAGCGACAGGGCCTCCAGCAGCGTGAGCAGCGCCCGTGGGTGCTCGGGGTAGGGCGGCAGCGCCGCCTTCAGGACCTCGTTCCGCTCCGGATCCGTCATCAGGAGGCGCACCGCCCCGCGGGTCGGCTGCACCGTCGTCTTCCACGTGTTCATCCCTGGTCTCCCCCTCGACGGGGTTGAGCGTCGAGGTTGACGACAACCCTGACGTGGCCGTGCTCTCCGGAGAAGGGTGATCCCCCACGGGAGGCAGGAGGCCCGCGCGACGACGCCGACGCCGGCGCTCCGCGTTCCGGTGCTTCGTGCGGCCGCGAGGCGTGCGCCGGTAGCGCCTCCGGGCGCGGCGTCGCGAGGCCCGCCGACGCTCCGGAGAACACGTCGGGCAGTAGATCCGAGCGCGGTCGCAGTAGGAGCACACGAGGACATGCTGGCCGCAGGCCTCGTCTCGGCAGCTGTAGAAGCGGAGGGACCGTTGGATCGCGCCATTCCGGCCCCG
>CAIKNO010000109.1 GCA_903828805.1 uncultured Sandaracinus sp.
CGCGACGCGCGCGATGCGGCGCGGGGCCCCGCCCTCGCCGGCGCCTCGACGGGGTCCCCCACGGTCACCTCCACCGACGCCGCGCCCCTGCCCGTGTTCGCCGGGGTCCCGGCGCTCGGCAGCCTCGCGCTCGCCCGCTTGCTGGAGGCGCACGCCGCGCCCGAGGTGCTGTTGCGCGCGGTGCCGGGCGCCCGCTTCTCCTCGCTGCTGCAGCCGGTCCGCGACGGGGCCGTGAGCCGACCCTGGCGCGGGGCGCGCGAGCCGATGCGCATCGCCGCTGCCCCGGGCGCGCCGGTGCGCGCGATGGCCGATGGCCTCGTCGTGTTCGCTGGGCCCATGCCGGGCCGGGGCCACAGCCTCGTGGTGGTGCACCGCAACGGCTGGGTCAGCAGCTACGCGCACCTGGGCACCCTCGCGGTCACCGCCGGGAGCCCCGTGCTGCGAGGCGCCTGGCTGGGGCGCACGGGGAGCACCGACCTGCAGGTCGATCTCCGTGACGGCGGGGTGCCGCGCAATCCCGGACCGCTCATGGTCGCGCCGGCGCCCGGTCATGGCCCGGGTGACACGGGACCCTGAACCGCCGCGCGGCGCGTCGCGCAGCGCCGCTCAGTACGCCGCCTCGACCTGCACGAGCAGCCCGCGACCCGCCCCGTTGATGCCGGAGCCATGGACCCGGTACGCCTGGTCGAAGACGTTCTCGAACACCACGTCGGCGCGCAGCAGGCGCTCGAACCGGTAGCCCGCCCGCAGATCGAACACCGCGTACGGTGAGCTGCCTCCGATCGGGATGCGCGCGTCGCCGAGATCGGCCGGTGCGAGCCGGTCCTGCCCCGCGGCCCAGCGCGCCGCGAGCCCGAAGGACAAGGCCGTGTCCGGGTGCGTGTAGCGCAGCTCCACGTTCCCCTGGAGCGGAGGAATCCGCGAGAGCGGCACCCTCGCGTCGTACCCCACGGAGGTCCCCTGCGGAGGCGGCGCGGGGTTCGGCCCCTCCCCCCACGCCATCGCCACCGTCGCGCGCGCCCGCAGGCCCCACGGCATCGACACCAGGGCCGCGAGCTCCCCCCCGAGGATCCACGACTCCCCCTCCACGTTCACCAGCTGGAAACGGGTCCACGACCCGGCGCATGCCGGCGTCATCGGCGGACAATCCTCGACCGGACGCGGCGCGCGGGTGATGGCCGACTCGAGCTGGGTCGCATACGCCCAGCCCTCGAGGCGCAGGACGTCGGTCTGCACGCGGGCACCGACCTCGTACGTCGTGGACCGCTCGGGCCGCAGCGAGGCGTTCTCGAACTGATAGCCTGGTCCTATCACCTGCCGGGAGGTCAGGTCGTCGAGGTTCGGCGCGCGGAACCCTTGATCGACGTTCGCTGCGAGTGACACCTCCGCGCCGACGGGCACCTCGAGACCGACGTTCGCGACCGGCGCGCCCCAGTCCCCGTGCACGGCGGGCGAGCCCGAGCGCGGCTCGGCGGAGGCGCGCGCGCCCGCGAACGCCGCGCGCAGCCCGCCCCGAAGGCGGACGCGACCGGCCAGCTCCGCGTGCAACTCGCCCCACACGCCCCCCGTGTAGTGACGGGCCCCGTCGGCATACTGACCGCGCGACTGGGCCAGCCGCAGGTCGAGATCGGTGAACGTCACGTCCGACGCCGAGTCGACGTGGTCGAGGTAGGCGTCGGCGCCTCCCCGGACCGACATCGCCACCGAGGGCGCGAGGGCAAAGGGGCGGGATCCGATCCGGCCCGCGACGCCCACCGTGTCCACGTCGTCGGTGGCGTCGGTGCGCACGAACGACGCGGGGCGCGCGCTCTGCCGAAGTTCGTGCTGCCGCTGATAGGAGACCGTCACGTCGAACTCGCGGAGGTCGGGGCTGGGTGCCCCACGGAGCGAGAGATACGCGAGGTGGTGGAACTGCTCGGCGAACGTGAGGCACTCGGTCCGCGACGCGTAGGGCGGCGGGCAGCGGTCGGCGCGCGGCGTGTCGTACTGCTGGAACCCGTAGAGCGCGGCGACGACGCGCATCGCGGGCGCGACGCGCCACGAGAGGCGCCCGTCGTAGTTGCCGTATCGGAAGCCCGTCCCGTGCTGCGTGCGCCCGTCGGCCTCGATCAGCGGAGCGCGCGCGGGCTCCCCGTCCGCGGGATTGACCACCACGCCGCCCCCCTGCAGAGGCTGCGCTGCGCGGTAGCCACCGCCGATCAGCAGCGCGACGTCGCGGCCGAACTGCGCATCGACCTCGAGGCGCCCGCCGGTGTCGAGGTCGGCCGAGCCGAAGCGGCCGACCGCCCGCGGACGAAGGCGCAGCCCACGCTCTTCGGGATCGAGCGTCGGCTCGCGGGGGGATGCGAGGATGGCGCCCCCGACCGCGTCCGAGCCCCAGCGCGTCGAGGCGCTCCCGCGCACCACGTCGAGCCGCTCGAGCGTGGCGGCGTCGATGGTGAAGAAGTACTGGTTCGGTCCCTGGCGAAACGTGCCGTTGTTGAGCCGCACGCCGTCGAACGCGAGCACGACCTGCTGGCCGGTCACCCCACGAACGTAGGGGCTTCCCTGGCCGTGGGTCGTCTGCTGCACCGACACACCCGGCACCCAGCGCACCGCGTCCGGCGCCGAGCGCACGACCCGCTCGTCCATCTCCTCGCGCGTGACCTCGCTCGTGGCCCGGCCCTGCCCTTCGGGCGAGGTGGCCCGCACCCGTGCGCGCGCCCGGTAGACCGGAGCGGGGTCGCGCGTCGTGGGCGCCGCCTCGCGCGCCGTCGGCGACGCCTCGCCGGCCTCGGCCGCCGGGCGGGCGGGCGTTTGCGCGTGCGCGCCCGAGGCGAACACCGCGACCGAGAGCGCGGCCACGATGCCCGCCGGGCGACGAGGGAGTCTCACGTCAGGGGCAAGGATACGCAGCATCGAGCCGC
>CAIKNO010000110.1 GCA_903828805.1 uncultured Sandaracinus sp.
AGGCGCCCGACGCGTACCGCGCGAAGAGCGCCCCCGCGAACGGGGTGACCAGCGCGTACGAAGCGCCGGCGACCGCCGTGTAGATCCCCTGCACCGCGGCGAGCCGGGACGCAGGAACGTGCCTTCGCACGAACTCCATCGTGCCGAGGTGCGTCGCCCCGAAGGAGACCGCATGCAGTGTCTGGAGGACCGAGACGCCCGGACCGCCCCGGACGTGGGCGAGCAGCACCCACCGTGCAGTCGCGAAGGCCGCGCCAGCGAGGACCAGCGACACGGGATCCGTCCGCGACAGGAAGCGCGGTGACGCCGCGAAGAACACGACCTCCGCGAGGACCCCGAGCGCCCAGAGCGCGCCGATCTCCGTGTCGCCGAAACCCTGCGCCGCCCACGTCAGGCTTCCGAACCCGTAGTAGACCGCATGCGATGCCTGCACGAGGCTCGAGAGCGCCAGCACCCTCACGAGCGGGCCCCAGGCCACGGCGGTCGCGGTCGCGCCCGGTCGAACGTCCTCTCCGGGCTCGTCCGCGGGCAGTCCCCGCGATGCGACCCAGCACCCCGCGGCCCCCGCCGCGAGCATCCATGGGATCACGCCCTCGCCGCTCCGCTCGACGAGCGCGCCGGCGAGGGTCGAGGCCGCGACGAACGAGAGGGAGCCCCACAGGCGGACCCGGCCGTAGCGAACCCGCCCGGCACCGGCCTGCCTCTGCGAGATGCTCTCGGCGAGCGGCAGGAGCGCGCCGTGCGCGCCGAACGTCAGCAAGGTGAGGACCGCGAGCGACGGCACGCCGCGCGCCCCGTGGAAGAGCGCGAAGCCCGCGACCGCGACCGCTGCGAGCGGGCCCATCAGCGCGCGCGGCCCTCGGCGGTCCGCGATGCGCCCCGCCAGCGGCGAGGTGCCCATCGAGACGCCATGGCCGAGGGCGAGCAGAACCCCCGTCCACTCCGCGGACACGCCGATGGACGCCAGCCACAGGGACCAGAACGGCAGGTGCACGCCCGTGCACGCGAAGTGCGCCACGTAGTAGGCCGAGAGGCGTTGGCCCGGGCTGGGAAATGGAGCCGCGGGGGAACGAGGGGACGGCACGCCCGAAGCTAGACCCTTCGGCCCATCACGTCCGCGAGGTTCTGCCGCCACGGGGGCATCGGGCCCACGCGCGCCTCGGTCTCGGTCAGGTCCAGCACGCTGTACGCGGGCCGCGGCGCCGGCCGAGGGAACTCGGCGCTCGTGCACGGGACCACCTCGCACGGCGCCTCGGCGAGCCGCACGACCTCGGACGCGAGATCGAACCACGTGCACTCGCCGCCGTCGGTGACGTGCCAGGTCCCACGCGCACCTCCCTCGAGGAGCGCTATCGACGTGCGCGCGAGGTGCTCCGCGCTGGTGGGGCGCCCGCGCTGGTCGGCGACGACCTGCAAGCGCGGGCGCTGCGCCGCGAGCGCGGCGATGGTGCGGACGAAGTTCTTCGACCAAGGGGCGTAGAGCCAGCTCGTGCGGACGTGGAGGTGCTCGGCGCCGCTCTGCCGCAGCAGCGTCTCGCCGAGGGCCTTGCTCCGGCCGTAGGCGCCCTGCGGCGCGAGCGGCGCATCGACCCGGTACGGGGTGTCCGCGCGGCCGTCGAAGACGTAGTCGGTGCCGAAGTGCAAGAGCGTGGCGCCGATCTCCCGGCAACGGTCGGCGAGCCGTCGCACGCCGTGGCCGTTCACCTCGCCCGCCTGCGCTTCGTTCGATTCCGCCGCGTCGACGTCGGTGTACGCGGCGCAGTTGATGACCAGGCGAACGCCCGGAACGACCGCGCGCGCGATCGAGGCGACCTCGCGGAGATCGAACTCGGGAAACGTCACGCCGCGCCATGCGTCGTAGCCCGACGGCAGGCCTTCGCTCAGCCGTTCGACGAACGCGCGCCCGAGCATCCCATCCGGCGACACGAGCAGGATCGTTCGCTCCATCGTTCAGCCCTCGAAGCGCGGCAGCCGGGCGCGATCGAGCTTGGCCAACAGGGGGAGGGCGCGGTCCTTGGCGGACACCACGGCCTCGTGGGCCGACACGGGCCAGTCGATGCCCAGCGTCGGGTCGTCCCAGCGCACGCCGAACTCATGCTCGGGGTGATACAGGTCGGTGCACTTGTAGACGAAGAGCGCGGTCTCGCTCGTCACGCAGAACCCGTGGGCGAACCCGGCGGGAACCCAGAGCTGGCGATGGTTCTCCGCGCTCAGCTCGACCGCGACGGACGCGCCGAACGTCGGGGAGCCCACCCGCACGTCCACCGCGACGTCGAGCACCGAACCCTCCACGACCCAGACCAGTTTGCCTTGCGCGTGGGGGTGTTGCAGGTGCAGCCCGCGCACGATGCCCTTGGTGCTCCGGGACATGTTGTCCTGCACGAAGGGGCCCGCGATCCCGGCGTCCGCGTAACGGGTGGCCGAGAAGGTCTCGCAGAACCAGCCGCGCGCGTCCCCGAAGACCTTCGGTTCGACGAGGAGCACGCCTGGAAGGCGGGTGGGACTCGCCTTCATGGCCCGCCTTCCGCGGCCAGGCCCAGGAGGTACTGGCCGTAGTCCGTCTTCGCGAGGGGCTCCGCGAGCCGCTCGAGCGCGCCCGCGTCGATCCACCCCTTCCGGAACGCGACCTCCTCGGGACAGGCCACCTGGAGGCCCTGGCGCTGCTGGATGGTCTGGATGAAGTTCGCGGCCTGCAAGAGGGCCTCGGGCGTGCCGGTGTCGAGCCACGCGACGCCCCGGCCGAACTTCTCGAGGCGGAGCGCGCCCCGGTCGAGGTAGAGCCGGTTCAGGTCGGTGATCTCGAGCTCGCCCCGCGGGCTGGGGCGCAGCGAGGCCGCGAGCTCCACGACGCGCTCGTCGTAGAAGTAGAGCCCCGCGACCGCGTAGTGGGAGCGCGGCTTGGCGGGCTTCTCCTCGAGCCCGATGACCTTGCCCGTCGCGTCGAACTCGGCGACGCCGTACGCCTGCGGGTTCTTGACCCAGTAGCCGAACACGGTCGCACCCTCGCCCTGCTGGGCAGACGCCTCGAGCAGCCCTTGCAACCCGTGCCCGTAGAAGATGTTGTCGCCGAGGACGAGCGCGCACGGCTTCCCGTCGATGAAGTCGCGCCCGATCACGAACGCCTGCGCCAGACCCTCGGGACGAGGCTGGACCGCATACCGGATGGACATGCCCCACTGCGAGCCGTCGCCGAGCAGGTTCTCGAAGAGCGCCCGCTCGTGCGGCGTCGTGATCGTGAGCACGTCGCGGATGCCGGCGAGCATCAGCGTGCTCAGCGGGTAGTAGACCATCGGCTTGTCGTAGATCGGCATCAGCTGCTTGCTGACCGACTTCGTCATGGGCCACAGGCGGGTGCCGCTCCCGCCTGCGAGGATGATGCCTTTCTCGGTGCTCATCGGGTGGGTCTTCCTCGGGGCTTGCGTGGCGATGGGGTGCGAACGGGACAGGGGCCGCGGGACACGGCGCGGGGGAGATGTTTCCGCGGATCAGCGGGAGGCGTAGTTCGAGTCGATCCAGCGCCGGTACTCCCCGCTGCGGACCGCATCGACCCACGCCTGGTTCTCCAGGTACCAGCGGACCGTCTTTCGGATGCCGGTCTCGAACGTCTCGGCGGGGGCCCAGCCGCATTCGGCGCGCACCTTCGAGGCGTCGATCGCGTAGCGGTGGTCGTGCCCGGGCCGGTCGGTGACGTGGGTCTTGAGCGCGAGGAGCTCCGACACGTCGGCGCCGGTGAACTCCGCGACCACGGCGCAGAGCGTGTCGATGACGTCGACGTTGCGCAGCTCGTTGTGGCCTCCGACGTTGTACGTCGCGCCGAGCCGCCCCCGTTCGATGACGGCCCAGATCGCCTCGCAGTGGTCATCCACGTAGAGCCAATCGCGCACGTTGAGCCCGTTGCCATAGATGGGCAGGGGCTTGCGCTCGAGGGCGTGGGCGACCATCAGCGGGATGAGCTTCTCCGGGAACTGCCGCGGCCCGTAGTTGTTCGAGCAGTTCGTGATCGTGACGGGCATCCCGTACGTGCGCGCGTACGCGCGGACCAGGTGATCGCTCGACGCCTTCGTGGCGGAGTACGGGCTCGAGGGGTCGTATGCCGTGGCCTCGGTGAAGAAGCCCTCGTCGCCGAGCGATCCGTACACCTCGTCGGTCGAGACGTGGTGGAAACGACCGCGCGGCTGGCTCTGCCCGAGGCTCGAACCCCACGCCCTGCGGCACGCCTCGAGGAGATGAAACGTGCCCTCCACGTTGGTCTTCACGAACTCGTAGGGGCCGAGGATGCTGCGATCGACGTGGCTCTCGGCGGCGAAGTGGACGACGAGGTCGGGGGTCTCCTGGTCGAAGAGGGCTTGGACCGCGGCCGCGTCCGTGATGTCCACGCGCGCGAGGGCGTAGTTCGGCAAGGACTCCACGCCCGCCAGGCTCGCCAGGTTCGCGGCGTACGTCAGCTTGTCCACGCACACGAAGCGGTGTTCGGGGTGTCGAGCGACCATCCGATGCAGGAAGTTCGAGCCGATGAAGCCGGCGCCGCCGGTGACGTGAACGAGCATGGGGTGACTCCTGTGGCGCGGACGAGGATAGGCACGGCGCGGCGAAGCGCTACCCGGGTCGAACTTCGGTGTCTACTTACCACGGGCATCGAACGCCGGCGCCCACGCGATGTCCGCGTGCCGCGACGGCCCGCCGGATCCGTGAAGGAGGCCCATGCTGACGCACTCTGCTCCGTCGTCGACGGCGATCGCAGGCAAGCTCACGCGCGCGTCGCGCGTCCACCGATGGGACGTCGACGTTCATTTCGACTGGCCCGACGCGATCCCCGAGACCGCGTGGTGCACGAGCCCGGAACTGGTCTCGATCCATGGCACGCCGCTGTGGTCCCGGCTGGACGAGGCCCAGCAGCGGAAGGTCGCGCTCTACGAGGCCGCGAACTTCTTCTCGTTGACCCTGCAGGGCGAGCGCTCGCTCGTGTCCGGGATGAGCGAGCTGCTCTACTCGTCCCGGCTCTCGGGCGACGTCACCGAGTACCTCCATCATTTCCTCGACGAGGAGAACAAGCACATGGCGATGTTCGGGGCGTTCTGCACCCGGTACATCGGGAAGGTCTACCCGGAGAAGAAGGTCGTCATCCCGCGCCGCAGGGCGAAGGGCGAGGCCGAGATCGCCCTCTTCTGCAAGGTGATGGTGGTCGAGGAGGTCGGCGATTACTTCAACGTGCTCATGCAGCGAGACGCGCGGCTGCACCCCGTGGTTCGGGAGATCCACGCCATGCATCACCGCGACGAGGCCCGGCACATCGGCTTCGGTCGCGCCCAGACGCGCGAGCTCTGGGCGCGCTACGCCACCGCCTGGAGCGACGCCGAGCGAGGGCGTTTCCAGGACTGGCTCGGCGACTACGTTCGCTCCACCTGGGGGGACTTCTACAACCCCTCGGTGTACCGGGATGCGGGTCTCGCGGACGCCCCGTGGAGCGTCGATCCCTATGCCCTTCGCCGCGAGGCGATGGCGCATCCGGACGCGGTGGCGACCCGCGTCCGAGCGAGCCGTCGGGTCGTGGACCACTTCGTGCGCTCCGGGTTTCTCCGCGAGCCACCGACGCTCTGAACCGGGGCTCCGCCCCTCGAGGTGAACGATGGACGAAATGGCAGTGCGCACCAATCTCCGGGCGTGGATCCTCGCCCGGGCGAAGGTCTCGAGCCCGGGGGTGTTGATGGATGAAACCCCCCTGCTCGAGCGCGGGATCTTGACCTCGATCGACATCGTCGAGTTGGTCCTGCACATCGAGTCGATGCGGGGCGTGGAGGTCGACGCGGACGCGCTCGAACCGGAGGTGTTCACCAGCGTGGACACGCTCTGGGAGGGCTTCTTCTCGCCGATCGCGACCGGGGCTTGATCGCACGTGCAAGGGCTCCATCTCGGAGCCCATGACACGCTCCCTCGCCACGCTCCGCGACGGCTTCTTGAATTCGGCGGAGCGCTGGCCCGACCACCCGGCCCTGCAGCTCGGCGCCACCACGCTCACCTACGGTGAGCTGCAGCGCCGGGCCCTCTCGATCGCGACCACGCTGCAGTGGGTCGACCGCGACGCGGCCGGGCCGGCACGCACGGCGGTGCTCGGCCATCGGGACACCGCCGCCTTCGAGGGGATCCTCGGGGCGCTCTGTCGCGGGCACGGGTACGTCCCGCTCGACCCGTTGGTCCCGGTGGCCCGGAGCCGGGCGATGCTGAGGCGCTCGGGGGCCCGCAGCGTGATCGTCGAGGCGGGGGCGGTGCCGATGCTCGACGAGCTCCTCACGGAGTCGCCGTGGGGCCTCACGGTGCTCGCACCGGCGGAGCCGTCGACGGCCCTCGACGGCCTCCGGGCACGCCTTCCCGATCACCGGTTTCTCGGGGTCGAAGACCTTCTGCTCCCCGACGCTTGGCAGCCCACGCCGGTCGAGCCGGACGCCGAGGCCTACCTGCTGTTCACGTCGGGTTCCACCGGCCTCCCCAAGGGCGTCCGGGTGTCGCACCGGAACGTCACGTCGTTCCTGGACGCGGTCGCGGCCCGCTACGCCCCCGGTCCCGAGGACCGCTTCTCGCACACGTTCGACCTGACGTTCGACCTGTCGGTGTTTGATCTCTTTCTCGCGTGGCAGGCCGGCGCGTGCGTGTGCTGTCCGACGGCGACGGAGAAGGCCGTGCCAGCCCGCTACATCCGCTCGGCGGGGCTCACGGTCTGGTTCTCGGTGCCGTCCACGGCCGTGATGATGTCCAAGCTGCGGATGCTCGAACCCGGGGCCTTCGGCGGGCTTCGACACGCGCTGTTCTGCGGGGAGGGCCTGCCGGTGGAGGTGGCGCGACGGTTCGCGGCCGCCGCGCCGGGGGCGGTCCTCGAGAACCTCTACGGGCCGACCGAACTCACGGTCGCGTGCACCGTGCACCGATGGGACCCGCTCGTCTCGCCCGCGCAGAGCGAGCTGGGCCTCGTGCCGATCGGCGAGCCCTATCCGGGGATGACGGCGCGCGTGGTGGACGAACGACTGCGGGACGTGCCCGACGGATCGACCGGTGAGCTCCTGCTCACGGGACCCCAGCGAACCCTGGGGTACCTCGACGATCCGGAGCGGACCGCGGCGGCGTTCGTCACGCTCGACGGCGCGTCGGAGCTCTTCTACCGAACCGGCGATCGCGTCCGGCGCCTGCCGGGCGGCCCGCTCGTGTACCTCGGTCGTTCCGATCATCAGGTCAAGATCAAGGGCTACCGCGTCGAGCTCGGGGAGATCGAGATGGTGCTCCGCGAGGTGTCGGGGTCCGACGTCGCCGTCGCGCTCGCCTGGCCTCGAAGCGAGTCGGGCGCCGATGGAGTCGTCGGCTTCGTGGGGCACGGCGCAGAAGACCCCGAGGTCGTTCGCCGCCGCGCGGCCGCGCGGCTCCCCTCGTACATGCAGCCGCGGGAAGTGCGCGTGGTCGACGAGTGGCCGCTCAACGCGAATGGAAAGGTGGACCGGGGGCGCCTCCTGGAGCGGTTGATCCAGGAGCGCGCGGACCAAGAGCGCGCGGCGTCGGAGCCCTTGGCGCGCGCCGAGTCGGGGGCGGAGCGGGCGGTGGCGTCGTGAGCGCATCGCGGGTCCGCTGGGTGTCGAAGAAGCTCGCCCGGGGCGGCGTGGCGCTCGTCTCGTCAGCGGTCTTCCGTGTCAGGCCGCAGGGCCCACCCGCCGGCATCAGGGCGCTGACCTACCATCGCTTCGGCGCGGCGCGGCGCGATCCCTTCTGTGTCTCCCCCTCGGACTTCGAGGTCCAGATGGACTGGCTCGTCGAGCACGGGCGCGTGGCCTCGCTCGACGACGTCGTCCGGTTCGCGCGGGGCGAGCGCGTGGTCCGCGATGGGGCGGCGCTCGTCACCATCGACGATGGTTCCATCAGCGCGTTCGAGCACGCGCTTCCGGTGCTCGCGCGCCGGAAGATCCCTGCCGTGCTCTTCGTGAGCCCGGGCCTCGTGGGCAGGGCGTCGGTGCCCGAGCCGCTCATGGATTGGAATGCGCTCCGCGCGTGCGCAGCAGGGGGCCTCACGGTGGCGTCCCACGGGTGGTCGCACCGATCGCTCGAAGGCCTGCGAACGCCGGAGGTGGTGCACGAGCTCGAGGCCTCCCGGCGCCTGCTCGAGATCGAGATCGGGGCCGCGGTCGAGGCGTTCGCGTACCCATACGGCACGCGGCGCGACTTCAGCGCCCGCACCGAGGCGTGCGTGCGCGCGGCGGGTTACGCGGTGGCGTTCCATTCGCAGCACGGCGCGATCGTGCCGGGCAGTCCGTTGCTGTCGTTGCCCCGGGTCAAGATCGAGGGCGGCGAGGACCTCCGCATGTTCGAACGGATCGTGGACGGAGCGATGGACCCGTGGCGTGGGGTCGATCGGCACCTCGCGTGGACCCAGCGTCCGGCCCCTGCCACGGCGGGATGACCGCGCCCCTCGGCGCTCACTGCGCCAGGAATCGTCGCACGGCGCCGAGGAGCTCGGGGCTGGCGTCGGGACCCAGACGCGGCGTCCCGTCCCAGCCCTCGAGGTCGGTGGGACCTCGCGACGCGGATCCTCGAGTCGACCGCATCGCGAGGTGCCGGTCGATGAGCGGGCCGAGCGCTTGCTCGGTCCAGGCGACCGCGAGCCCTCGGTCTGCGAACTTGGCGCAGGTGGCGAGCTGATGATCGTTACGTGTCTCCCCGAACGCGGCGCGCCGCGGCAGCACGAGCAGAGGCCGCCCCGCCTGGAGGGCTTGCAGGATGGATCCCGTGCCGGCGTGGGCGACGAGAAGCGTGGCGCGGCGGTAGTGCTCCTGGAATTCGGTCGGCTCGAGGAAGCGCGTCCACGCCGCGTGGCGCGGCACGCAGTCCCCCGCTCCGATCTGCATGAACACGTCCCTTCGTCCGCGGGCGTGGGCCCACGCGTCGGCGGCCTGCACGAGCCTGTCGAAGGGCGTCTGCGTGCCCACCGTCACGAAGATCACAGGACCGCTCCGAGGTGCTGCGGCCCGGAAGGGCGCGCGAGGTCGGGCCATTGCGTGAGCCACAGATCGGCGACGAACCGAGCGGCCTGGCCCGAGCCCGAGAGCCGCTCGGCGTTCGCGAGCGAGTCCAGCCAGAGGGTCCGGATCCCCAGCGCCCGGGCGGCCGTCAAGGCGAGCAGGCCGGGGAGCGCACCCGTCGACACGACCACGTCGGGGCGCTCGGCGGCGAGCACCGACACGACGCTGCGCAGACACCCGGGGATGGCCCTGGGCTCCCAGCGCGTCACGTCCGGCAGGACGTGAAATCGCGCGGTCGGCACATCGACGCGGCATCCGGCCGACACCGTCGCGTACGCCACGTCGTGGCCTTCGAACGCGCGCTGCAGGCGGAGCAGCTCGACCCAGTGCCCGCCGCTGGACGCGACGGCGAGCACCTTGGCGGGCCCTCGACGGACGCCCCGGCCGAGGATCCGCCACGGCCCCGGCGGCCACGGATGGAGACGCGCGCTCACGCGGGCGCTCCCTGCCAGAACTCCTCGACGGGACCGGCCTGATCGGGGGTGGCGGCGTGTTCGGACTCGATCCCCAGCACGATGAGGGCCACGCCCTCCTCGCGGGCGAGCCGCGCTCTCGTCCCGGCGAGGGTGGTCAAGCGCGTGCTGGTCGCAGACGCGACGACCAGCACGCGATCGGCCGCGCGCGCGGCGCGACGCAGCGCGGGCCCGTGGGCGGGACCTCGCCAGCTGCTCACGGTGACGTTGGCCGGGGACTCCGTCGCGTCAGGGTTCTCGAGCCCGTCCTTCTCCGCGGCCACGGCGTCGGCGAGGCGGGCGGTGAGGATCTCCACGAGCGGGGCGTCCTCGAGGGAAGCGCCCGCCACGAGCCACGCCCCGGACGCCTCGCGCATGCGCTCGGCGAGCTCCTCGAGGACCTCCTCGATGCCCGAGCTCGGGTCTCCGCGGCGAGGCCATTCGCTCGCAGCGACGACCGGCAGTCGGCTCCACCACGCTGCCTCGGCGGCCGTCTGCAACCGGAGGCCCCCGAGGTCCCGCCCGAGCATGGTCAGGAGGGCGAGCAAGCCAAACGCCAGCGGAAGGCCCGCCAGGGCCACCGCCGGGCGGACACCGCCCTGCGGCGCTTCGGGTTCGGTCGCCGGCTCGAGGATGCGGAGCCCCACGTCCGGACTCGCCGACCTGTGTGGTCTGGTAGC
>CAIKNO010000111.1 GCA_903828805.1 uncultured Sandaracinus sp.
ATGGGGCCGGTCTTCTTCCAGGTCCGTAGGGGCACCCGCGCGCTCGATGCCCGGAGCTGGCTCGGGCTCTGAGGTTCAGCGCGGACGCGCGCTCGACCGTCGATGGCGACGGAGGCGGGTCAGCAGGAGGCCCAGGGACGCGAAGGCCGCCCCCGTGCCCGTGGTGCTCGCACGTCCCACGCCGCACGCACAGCCTCCGGGATTGGAAGGGGCCGTCACGACGCCCGCGTCGCCGCCACCCGGACCCGCGTCCGGCGCACCGCCGTCCGCTGCGGCCATCATGGCCGGGCAGGTGGCGGTGGGATCCATGCTGCGCTCGAGCTCGGCCGAGATCTCGTAGAGGCTCTGGCCGCGCGTGCGCAGGTCGGTGGCCTCGAGCGCGACGTGGAGGGTGCTGCAGCGCGGCAGCGGAAGCGACGACAGCTCGCTCTCGTCGAGGAGCACCTCCCCGGTCGTGACGGGGACCTGCGCGTCGGAGATGATGCGGACGACGTTCACGCGGACTGGTCCGCCGGTCCGCAGGTGCATCGTGTACGTGCCGGTCGGCGTCAGGCGCCGCAGTCGGAGGTGCAACGCGGTGGCGTCGGCGGGCACCTCGATGCGGTAGTGCAGCGGCGTGACGTTCCGGCCGAGATTTCCGGTGATGAATTCGCTGCCGCTCCAGCCCCGGTGGGCCTCTCCGTCGTCGAGGGGCACGATGCGCTGGCACCCGGGCAAGCCTCGGGCCTGGGCGCGGTCCTCGATGAGCGCGAGGTCCGTGGCCTCGAGGGTGCCCATGGACACCATCGCCATCGCCGTGCCGACGAGCAGCGCGGAGGCCGTCGAGAGCGAAGGGTCCTCGGTCATGCTCGCGACGGTGGCGAAGAGCAGCGCGTCCGTCTTGTCGGGGCCGAGCGCCGCCCGAAGTTCCCACGCGAGGCCGGCCCAGAGCCGGCCGTCGAGGTGTCCTTCGCCGAACAGGTCCGACGGGCACGCGAGGTCGTTGTCGATGACCCGGAGGCTGGCGTGCGCACCGAAGGCGTCGAGACCGGCGAACGACTCCGCGATCTCGGGGTCGCCCTGCAGCGTGCCGGCCCAGTAGTCGCTCGTGCCCTCGTTCACCGCGAGCGGCTCGTAGTTCACGCCGAGGGCGTCGGAGACGAATCCGACGATGCCCGAGACCTGATCGGTGACCGCGTGGCCGAACTCGTGCGCGACGACGTCGGCGTCGTAGGCGAAGTCCGATCCGTTCCCCTGACCGAAGAGCAGGAACCCACACTCGCCCCCGGAGGCCGGGTTGAACGCGGCGTTGTCGTAGGGCGTGAGGGGCGCCTCGGTGTAGTTGACGAACACGCGCATGCTGGGCTGGCTCGAGCAGCGCCACTCGAAGCCATGACGGGTGCGGTGGTACTCTGCGGAGACCGAGAGGTGGTGGTAGGCGTTCACCTCCGCGAAGGCGTCGTCGAAGGCCGCCCGGTCCGGCTCGAAGAGAAAGTCTCCCTCGGCGTTCGCGCGGGCGCGCTGGCTACCGGCGCACCCGCCTCCGGCCTGGGTGTCGCAGTTGGCGACCTGGAAGAACGACCCCGTGAGCGCGTCGGTGTCCCCGAGCGAGGTGAGGCCGACGTCGGTCGTGGCGTCCATGTCGCTGGTCGGGTTCCGGGCGAACACGCGGCCCAGAGCATCGATCGCGAGCGGGGCCGCCGAGAGCACCGAACCGTCGCGCGCGTCGAGGACCACCCGGGCCCTCTCGGTCTCGGCGCGTCCGTGGACGTCCACCTGCCACGCCGGCACGACGGCGTCGTGCAGGGCGAGCGCGACCGCGCGTGCCGCCACCGGGGCGCCGCGGCCGAGACGGGCTGCGGCGTCCCGCGCCTGCGACTCGGACAGGGGGTGGGCCGCGGACTCGACGGCCGCCGGTCCCGGGGTCACCGCGATGAGATCGACGGACCCGTCGGGTCCCGAGCGCACCACCGCGCTGCCGCCGATCACGGGCCGAGCGCCCTCGATGCGCCGGAGCCGCACGATGTGGAAACCGTGGTGTCGCTGCTCGCCCTCGACGCGGAACGAGAGGCCTCGGGGAACGCCCAGGACGTCACCGAAACGACGGAGCAGTCCCACCGCATCGGCCGCGCTGCCCGCACCCGTCGGGGGGATGGACGCGCCCACGATCATCGAGGTTCGACCCTCGGCGTCGCGGCGGAGCCGGGCCCGCGGGCCCGCCGCGGAGACGTGCGCGTCCGGCGCGGACGTGGCCCTGCCGCCGTGCCCTGTGGAGGCCGGAGTGGTCGGCTGGGCGGAGGCCCTCGGCCCGACTCCGAGGGTCACGCACACGAGGACGGCGGCGGCGGCGCGATGCATCGACGCAGGGTACTGCAACGGGCCGGCGTTCGGCTCCGGGCGATGCGAGGGAACCGTTCTCTCGGCGCGGTGTCCGATGGGGCCGTGGGCTCGGTGCCTCGCCCCGGGCCGGAGGGGCGGTTACCCTGGGAGCCTTCTCGATGCGCGAATCCTCCGAGCCTGCGCTCCCTCTGGCCCGCGCGGCCCTCATCCCCGCGTCGCTGGTGCTGTGCTTCGGCCTCTACGTCGGTGCGCGCTGGCCGGCAGGCGCGGTCCTCGCCGCGGCGGCGCCGTGGCTCGCGCTCTTCCTGGGGGCGCCGGCGTGGGCCGACGCGTCCGCCCGGGCGTTCGACCGAGATGCGCTCGCGCTGCGCATCGCCGGCCGCGGCGCGGAGGTCGTCGGTCGGCTGCGGAGCGCGTGGGGCCTGCGGTGGTTCGGTCTGCCGGCCGAGGCCGCGATGCGCCTCGGCGAGGCGTGCCAGGACGGGCGCGACCACGCCGGCGCTCGGACCGCGTTCCGCGCGGCGCTCCGGGCCTCGGGCGCGACCCCGCACGTGCGGGTGCTCCTCGGCCTCGGGCATGCGGCGTTCGCGCTCGAGGACGACACCGAGGCGATCGCGGCCTACCAGCGCTTGGTCGAGGCCGACCTGGCGCTGCCGAGGGTCGAACCCCGGCTGGTCCGGGCGCTCTTGCGCCGGGACGGGGAGGGCGATCGAGCCGAGGCCGTGGCGCGCCTCGCCGCGATGCCGGACGCGACCGACTTCCGTGCCGAGCGCCGCTTGCTCGACGCCCTGGGAGCGGTCCGTGACGGCCGACGCTCGGACGCCCGCGCGGCGCTCGGTGCGTCCCGTGGTGAGGTCGACGCCGAGGCGGAGGAGCTCTCCGGCCTCCGACGGGAGATCGAGGCCTTGCTTTCGGACGAGCGCGGAAGGCCCGCACGCAGCGGTCGGGGACGGCCCGGCGTTCCGAGCGGCGCGAAGCGGTAACAACGGCCCTCGAACACACGGCGCGACGAACGCCGCGGTCGCACGGCGCGACCGCGACGCGCGGCTGCGTTCAACCTCCGCTGCTGCGCTTGATGTCGGTCAGGACCAGCTTGGCGACCGACTTCAACGTCTCGAACACGCCGACGCCCGTGGCGGCGACCGCCTCGAAGTCGGGCACGCCCTGCGGATTCAGCAGCGCCCGGAGCTCCTCGACCGGCGCGACGCTCGGCATGTCGCGCTTGTTGTACTGGACGACGTAGGGGAGCTTGTCGAGGGAGTAGCCCTGCTCCGCGAGGTTCACGCGCAGGTTCGCGAGGGACTCCTCGTTCGCTTCCATGCGGGCGATCTGGGAGTCCGCCACGAACACGACCCCGTCGACCCCCTTGAGGATCAGCTTCCGACTCGCGTCGTAGAACACCTGGCCGGGCACGGTGTAGAGATGGAAGCGCGTCTTGAATCCGCGGATCTCACCGAGCGCGAGGGGCAGGAAGTCGAAGAAGAGCGTCCGCTCGGTCTCCGTGGCGAGGCTGATCATCTTGCCCTTCGCCTCGGGGTTGGTCTTGTTGTAGATGACCTGAAGATTCGTCGTCTTCCCGCAGAGTCCGGGCCCGTAATAGACGATCTTGCAGTTGATCTCGCGCTGCAGAAGATTGATGAACGACATGGGTCGAGGGCTCCCTCTCTCAGTCGTTGAAGAGGTTGTCGATGTCGTCGTCGGTGATCTCGGCGAACGGCGTCTCGCGCGTCTGACCGGGCACCTTGCGCATCAGGCTCTCGAAGATGCCGTTGAGCTCTTCGCTCGTCTTCTTCACCCGCAGCCGCACGAGGCCGAGGCTCGTCTTGTGGTCGAAGATGACCACCAGGATGACCCGGTTGCCCACGAGCTGGATGTGGATGTTCTGCTTCTCACCCTCGTGGAACTGAGTGGTGAACTCGTTCTCGCGAAGCAGCTTCGCCATGCCCCCGGTCGCGGCGATGTTTCCGGCGGTCAGCGACGCGAGGGAGGTGGAATCGAGCTGGTCGACCTCGCCCGCCTGAGCGATCAGCTGACCGTTCTTGTCGATGATGAAGACCACCCGCGCGTTCGCCTCGCGGACCAGCCGGGCGACGATCGCCTGGATCTGGTGGAACTCCTCCTCGTACATGACCATCTGCGGGTTCGACATGGGCTCCTCCGCCGACGCGGCTGGAGTGTTAGCTAGCAGAGAACGGGCGCGGAGGTAAAGCCCTTCGGGCGGCGCCTCCGCCGTCGCGGCCGCTCCGCGCTTGCTGCCGCGCGTCGGGGCTCCATGCTCGCCCGGTGTTGCACGCGTGCCTCGCCCTCGCCCGGAACCTCCTCACGATCGCTCTGTTCCCGCTCCTCTGGGCCCGTCGACGGCTGCGGCGCCCGCGGGAGTCCTGGGTGCACCTGAGGCTCCGAAGCCGGGTCGTGGAGTTCGCCCGGCCCCTGCCCGGCATCGCGCGGCTCGTCCCGTCGCTCTCGGCGCCACGTCCGACCACCCTCGGCGCCCTCCGTCGGTTCACCGACCTCGCCGTCGCGGACCGCGCGATCGAGGGCGTCCTGCTCGAGGTGCCGGTGCTGATGACCGGATGGGCCACGCTCGAGGCTGTCCGCGCCCTCGTCGGGCGCCTTCGCGCCGCGGGCAAACAGGTCGTGGTGTGGCTGCCCGAGGGCGGGGGCAACCGAGAACTCTTCCTCGCGTCGGCCGCGGACCGCATCCTCGCGTCGCCCCGCGCGACGCTCTCGCCCCTCGGGGTCGCCGCGACGACGCAGCATCTCAAGGGCCTGCTCGACAAGGCGCACGTCGCCGTGGAGGTGCACCGCCGCGCCGAGTTCAAGACCGCCGCGGAGTCCCTCACGGACGGCGCGATGAGCGCCCCCCAGCGCGTCCAGCTGGACGCGCTGCTGGACACCGTCGATGGCGCCCTGGTGGCGGCCCTCGCGGCGCGCAAGGGCGTGTCCGAGGCGAAGGTGCGCGCGCTCTTCGAGAAGGGCTTCTGGCCGGCGTCCGACGCGCTCGCGGAGGGATGGCTCGACGGCGTCTGCTACGAGGACGGCTTGGGTCGGGCGATCTCCGGCGAGGGCCGCGACCCGGTCCGCTTGGTCCGCGCCTCCCGCTACGTCCGGGTGGTCGGACGCCCGTGGTTCGTGCCGGTCGGACGCCGGCCCTACATCGCCGTCGTCCCGGTGCATGGGCCCATCGTCCACGGACCGGGCGGTGCCGGGCCGGGACGCGCACCGACCGCGGGCTGCGAGGCCCTCACCTCGACGCTGCGGGCGCTCGCCCGCGACCGTCGCGCGGTGGGGGTCGTGCTGCACGTCGACTCCCCCGGCGGTTCGGCGCTCGGCAGCGATCAGGTGCACCGCGAGGTGTCGCGGCTCGCCGAGGGCAAGCCCGTCGTCGCGTGCTTCGGCGAGGTGTCGGCGAGCGGCGGGTACTACGTGGCGGCTCCGGCCCACGCGATCGTCGCGCAGCGACTCACGGTGACGGGCTCGATCGGCGTGATCGCGGCCCGCTTCGTCGTCTCCGATCTCCTGGCAAGGGTCGGCGTGACGACGGAGGTGCTGCGCCGCGCACCGCACGCGGACCTGCTGCAGAACCCGCGTCCGATGGACCCGGGCGAGCACGCCCTCGTGGAGCACGAGATCGACGCGTTCTACCGGGCGTTCATCGACGTGGTGGCCGCAGGCCGGCGCCTTTCCGTCGAGGTCATCGAGCCGCTGGCCCGCGGCCGCGTGTGGTCGGGGGCCGACGCCCACACCCACGGTCTGGTCGACAGGCTCGGCGGTCTCGACGTCGCGCTCGACCTCGTGCGGGAGCGGCTCACCACGCTGCCCCGGCGGGTCGTCGTGGGGCTCGAGGCGGAGGAGCGGTGGCCCCACGCCGCCGACGAGTCGCCCATCGCCCTCGGACCCGCGTCCCCTCGAGGAGGCCTCCTCGAGGGCCTCGGGATGCGGCTGGCGCCCCGGGTGGCTGAACTCGCGGCCCTCCTCGAGGAGCGCGACCGGGTTCTGTTCTACGCGGTGGACCTGCCCGAGATCGGCTGACGCTGCGCGTGTTGCCCCGCGTCCTTCACCTCGTCTATGGTGCCGACGTGGAGGCGACGATGGCGGGACGGATGGCAGAGAGACGGCAGAAGTGGCTCGCGGTGCTCGGGCTCGCAGGCGCGATCGCGACGATGGGCGTCGGGGCGTCGGGGTGTGGCGGCTCGATGGCGGCGACAGGTCCCACCGGTCCGATGCCGACCGAGGGGTCTTACACCGGGGTCTGGCACTCCCCTCAGTACGGCGACATGCAGTTCGTGCAGACCGGCTCGCAGGTCATCGGCTGCTACGTCCGCAACGAGCGGCGCGGCCGGGTCCAGGGGACCGTGCAAGGCAACCTGATGCGCTTCGAGTGGAGCGAACAGCGCGAGATGGTCGTCGGTCGTCCCACGACGACCCGCGGCCACGCGTACTTCCATTACGCAGTGGGCGATGACGGCGACCACTACATTCGCGGCGAGTGGGGTGCCGACGCGGCCGAGCGCGGTGGCGGGCCGTGGAACGCGGTGCGTGACCGGCGCCGGGCGATCCGCCCCGACCCCGAGTGCTCCGACGGGGACAGCGGCGCCCAGCCGCGCGGCGACTCGTTCGAGGGTGGGGGGACGTCCCAGGGCGGTGGCGGAGACTCGTTCGGTTCGGGCAGCGGCTCGTCGGGTTCGACCGGCACCGGGACGCAGCGGTCGACCCCTCCGGACGACGCGCTCGACAACCTCTGAGACACGACGCGGGGCCCGCGCGGTGAGACGCCGCGGGCGAAGCTGAAGGGCCCGACG
The DNA here is from genome assembly GCA_903828805.1 of uncultured Sandaracinus sp. Taxonomy (GTDB): domain Bacteria; phylum Myxococcota_A; class Polyangia; order Polyangiales; family Sandaracinaceae; genus Sandaracinus. The sequence continues at coordinate 7,122 of CAIKNO010000111.1, forward strand.
GACAGGCGGGGTGGGGGCGAAGGTCCTCACCCCGCGCGCCGTTCGCGGCCGGCGAGCGCGAGCCACGCGAAGAGCCCGGTGCCGACCAGCAAAGCGAACGCGAGCTTGGCCTCGTACGGCATCGCGGGGGCGTGCATCTGGCTGATCGTTCCCTCGATCACACCGGCGAGGACCAGCACCGGCATCCCTCCGAGCACCAGCCGCACGGCCCGCGCTCCTTCCACGCGGAGGGCCTCGAGCCGGGGGCGTCGCCCGGGCAACCAGAGACCGCGCGCGAGGATGAGTCCGGACGCTCCGGCGATGACGATCTCGGTGAGCTCCGGGATGCCGTGCGGCAGGATCCACGCCCAGAAGAACAGGCCCTGGCCCGCGTGATGGTACTGCCACGCCAGCGCGCCGAGGGGCGCGCCGTTGGACAGCAGCAAGGCGACCGTGCCGAGTCCGAACGTCAGCCCCAGCGCGAACACCAGGAAGCTCACCTGGATGTTGTGAGTGAACAGGAAGCTCGAGAACGCCGCGGCCTCGTCGCCCGCGTGCGCGCCGCGCGCCTCGTCCCGCGCGACGCGCTCGCCCGGCGTCATCTCGGCGTGATCCTCGGGCAGCAGCACGGTCATCGCGTCCGGGTCCACCCGGGCGGCGAGCGCGCCGAGCGCGGCGCCCCCGAAGAGCAGCGCGGCGGCGAGCGCCACGGCCCGGGACTCGGCGCGCACCAGCCGCGGGAACTCCAGCGCGAAGAACGACCCGAGTCCGCGACCGAGGCCCGGGCCGGTCGCCGTCCCGGCGTAGATCGCTGCGTACGCGCGCGCGACGAGCTCGTTCAGGTAGTCCACCACGCCGGCGTCGACCCGCTCTCCCTGCGCGCGGACGAGGTCGGCCGAGGTGGCGCGGTACAGCTTCCCGAAGCGCCTCGCGCCATCGACGCCGAGCGAGGACATGCCCTGTCGCTCGACCTCGCCGAGCGTCTGTTCGAGGGCAGCCCACGTCGGGCCGCGCTCGCGCAGGAAGCGGTTGACGTCGAAGCCCCCGGGCACGCCGCATTGTGAACGGTCGTGGGCGCCGAAGCGAGCTATCCTCGGCCCAGGCCGATGCGCTTTCGCCTCCTCGTCCGGACGCCCGAGAACGTCGTGTTCGAGCACGAACTCGCGTCGATCCCGGCCCGGGCCCTCGCGTGGGCTGCGGACGTCGTCGTGATGGCGGCCCTGGTGCTGGGGAGCCTGCGTCTCGTGGAGATGCTGGGCGGATCGACGGGGTTCGCGACGGCCATCGGGTTCGTCGCGGTCTTTCTCGTGCAGTGGTGGTACGGCGCGCTGCTCGAGTGGTGGCTCGGTGGCCAGACGGTCGGCAAGCGCTGGGTCGGGCTGCGCGTGCTCGACACCCGCGGGCTGCGCATCGGGTTCGTGGCGGCCGTCGTCCGGAACCTGTTGAGGATCGTGGACCTGCTGCCGGGCCTCTACCTGGTGGGGGGGGTGTCGGCGTGGATCGACCCGTGTGGCCGAAGGCTCGGCGATCTCGGCGCGGGGACGGTCGTGGTGCGCGAGCGACGGTTGCCGCCGCCGACGGCGATGGTCGCCGTCTCCGAGCGTCACAACAGCTTCGCCCTCGACCCCTTGGTGCGGCTCGCGGTGCGTCGCGTGACGGCCCCGGAGCGGGACGCGATGGTGGCCCTGGGATTGCGCCGCGAGTGGCTGCCGCCGTCGGTGCGACACGCGCTCTTCGCGCGCCTGGCTGTGCACCTCGAGGCGCGCCTCGGGGTGCCGAGACCGCCGCATTTCTCGCCCGAGAAGTACGTCCTGCACCTGACGTCGGTGGTCCTGGCCTGAGCGGGCCGGCGCCGCACCGGGGGGACCCCTCCGGGGCGCTCAGTGGGCCTTCTCGGGGGCCGTCGGACCGTCTTCTCCGCAGAAGAGGATGGCGCAGTTGCGGCGGTGCGACTCGCGGATCCGACCGCACAGCTCGACCAGGTCGTGATCCGAGTCGACCACCATGCCCTCGGTGGCGCGCCCGGTGCCCGCGTCGTAGCGGCAACGGTCGAGGGCGATCCATCGACCCCGGAACTGCTCGCACTTGCAGATCGTGTCCCACGACATGCACCCCGCGTCGGCGGGGACGAGGTCGTCGAGCGCACCCTCGCCGGCCTCCAACCCCGCGCCTGCGGGATCGGTGTCGGCGCCCTTGCCATCGAGCACCATCTTCGCGCGCGCAGACCAATTCGCCAGTAGACCCATGCGGCTCTCCCGCTCCTGTGCCGACCGGGAGAGGCTCCGAGCGGGGGGTCGGGCGCGCCACGGTGCGCCTCGGCCGTGCTCGGGGGCGGAGGTCCACGTCATGCCGAGGGGTCCCTCGGCCCGTGACGAGAACGCTCGCCCATCTTCCGGATGTGGGGCCCCGAATGGGGCTCGGCTCTTTCGAAGTTCGACACTCCTCACCGCCCCGGAATCCACTCCGGGCGCGGGCGAACGAAGCCAATGCGAACCCAAGACGACGCGGAGTCTCCACGACGGTGAAACGACGCGCAAGCCGACGCGTCCGCCCTCAGGGGCGGGGGCACCATGATGCATCGAAGTACCGTTGCGAGCCGGTCGCGCCGACACCGCTGAGCTCTCGGTAGAGCTGCTGAGCGCCGGGGCAGTTGCCTTGCTGCAGGAAGCCCAGCACTTGGTTGCCGCCGCGCCGGTCGATCTCGCCGAGCAAGGCGGCCGTGACCGGGGAGCGGCGTCCGACCGTTCGCTGCGCCTCCCGCAACGCGGCGACGGCGCTGCGGAAGTCGTTCCGGCCGACCGCCTGCAGGCCGGACTGGACGTACTGACGGGCGGTGGTCTCGTCCGCCGCGGAGGGCGCCTGGGTCCGCGGGGTCGGGCGAACGACCGGCCGCACGGCGGGAGCCTCCGGGGGATCGACGCCGACGACGGCGGCCCGGCCGGCATCGGGGGCCGGGGTCGGCACGGGGGTCACCGGCGTTGTGGTTCCCTGCACGGCGACGACGCCCGCATCGAGCGGGAGGGAGGTCGTCGTGACGGGCTGCATCACGGGCGTCGAGGGCGTGCCGGGCAGGCCGATCGTGCCCGGGCCCGAGGGGCCGTTGGTCACGGCGGGGACCTCGTCGGGCTGCAG
>CAIKNO010000112.1 GCA_903828805.1 uncultured Sandaracinus sp.
CCGATCGCCCCCGTGTCGACCGGTCCGTCCGCGGGCGTCGCTCCCGCGGCCGCCGCGCGAGTCCCGGCGGCACCGGTCCCGACTGCGACGCCACCGGCCGCCGCAGCGCCGCCGCTCGCCCCGAACGCCGACGGGTCGCCCTCGGGCGAGGGCCCCGGACGTGCCGGCGTGCGCGGCTCCCTTCGGCGCCCTTCCGGCGCGCACTCTGCGGAGCCGGCGGCCGCCGCGGGTGCACAGCCGCCGGCGGCGAGCGACCCGACGCCCGCGCGGTCCGAGGTGCGTCCGGAGCGGCCCGCACCGGCGACACCCCGTGCCCCGTCTCGAGGCGCCGCTTCGACCGCGCCACGCCCGGAGGCCCTCCGCGGTCTCGACGATTTCGAGCGGGAACTCGGGCCCTGACCCGCACCGACCCCGTTCCTCTGCGGAGATTCCACCGATGGGCAGCCTCGTTTCCTTGCGCCGGTCCCGGGACGGCGGACCCTCCGCCGACCTGAAGCGCTTCCTGCCGACCACCCGCGCGGACATGGATGCGCGGGGGTGGGACGCCCTCGACATCCTCATCGTCAACGGCGACGCGTACGTCGATCACCCGGCCTTCGGCGGCGCGCTCATCGCCCGCTTCCTCGAGGCGCGCGGCTACCGCGTCGGGATGATCGCGCAGCCGCGATGGGACAGCCCCGACGACCTCGCCCGCATGGGCGCACCGCGGCTCTTCGTGGGCATCACCGCGGGCAACCTCGACTCGATGCTGAACAAGCTGACCGCCCAGAAGAAGGTGCGGTCGGAGGACCAGTACTCGCCGGGCGGCCGCACCGAGATGCGCCCGAACCGCGCGACCCTCGTGTACTCGAACCTCGTGCGGCGGGCGATGCCCGGCGTGCCCATCGTCATCGGGGGCATCGAGGCGTCGCTGCGGCGCATCGCGCACTACGACTACTGGAGCGACCAGGTCCGGCGCTCGGTGCTCCTCGACGCCAAGGCCGACCTGCTCGTCTTCGGCATGGGCGAGCGGCCGATCTGGGAGATCGCCGACCGGCTTCGCGCGGGCGAGCGCATCTCCGATCTGCGCGACGTCCGCGGCACCGCCTACGTGCTCGGGAAGGGTCAGTGGGAAGACCTGCCGAAGAGCCGCTACGTGCGCGACGAGAAGGTGCTCTGGCTGCCGTCGTACGAAGAGGTCGCGGCGCCCACCGACGAGGGACGCGCGGCCTTCGCCCGCATGTCGAAGCTCTTCCAGCACGAGACCAATCCGGGCAACGGCCGGCGGCTCGTGCAGCCCCACGGCGCGCAGGCGGTGTTCTTCAACCCGCCCGCGGTGCCGCTCGAGACCGCGCTGATGGACGAGCTCTACGACCTGCCGTTCGCGCGCGCGCCGCACCCTTCCTACGACGCCACCATCCCGGCGTTCGAGACGGTGAAGCACTCGATCGTGACGATGCGCGGCTGCTTCGGCGGGTGCACGTTCTGCTCGATCACCGAGCACGAGGGGCGCGTCATCCAGTGGCGCTCGTCGGAGAGCATCCTGCGTGAGGTCCGCGCGCTGCGCCGGATGGACGACTTCCGCGGGGTGATCACGGACGTCGGCGGTCCGACCGCGAACATGTACGCGATGAAGTGCAAGGACGACGCGATCGAGAAGGCCTGTCGTCGCCTCTCGTGCGTGCACCCCGGGGTCTGCGAGAACCTCGGCACCGACCACGGCCCCTTGCTCGACGTGCTGAAGAAGGTCCGGCAGGAGAAGGGCGTGAAGAAGGCGTTCCTCGCGAGCGGCGTCCGCTACGACCTCGCGGAGCGCAGCCCGGAGTTCATCCGCGAGCTCGCGCGCCACCACACCGGGGGCCAGCTCAGCGTCGCCCCGGAGCACGTCGATCTCGACGTGCTCGACAAGATGAAGAAGCCGCCCGTCACGCACTACGAGAACTTCGCCGAGCAGTTCGCATGCGCGTCGTCCGACGCCGGCAAGGACCAGCACCTCGTCCCGTACTTCATCAGCGGCCACCCGGGCTCGACCCCCGAGGCGATGATCGCGCTGGCGCTCTGGCTGAAGGAGCGCGGCGTGCGGCCCCGTCAGGTGCAGGACTTCATCCCGACGCCGATGTCGATGGCGACCGCGATGTACTACACGGGCCTCGATCCGTTCACCGCGGAGCCCGTCTACACGGCCCGCGAGCTGCGCGACAAGCGAAAGCAGAAGGCGCTGCTTCTCTACTGGGATCCCGCCCACCACGACCTCGCACGCGAGGCGTTGGTCGAGGCGGGACGCCGGGACCTGATCGGCAGCGCGGCGCATTGCCTCGTCCCGCCCGCCCACGGCAAGGGCTCGCTCTCCATCCACGACCGAAGGCGCGGGGGCCGCGGCCCCCAGCCGAGCGGCCGCCTCGGCAAGCGCGGGGGCGGCTCCGAGCGAGCGCGCTGAGTTCGCGCCCGGGATCGCCCCTCCCCTTCCCCGGAGTCGCCGTTTGCGTCCCTCCTGCTGCGCGCTAAACCTGCGCGCGTCATGTCGGGGGTGGAGTTCAAGAATCGGCGGCGTAATTTCCGGATCGGGTACACCCGCGACGACCGGCCGCGCTTCGCATGCGGCGACGATCTCTTCGAGGTGCTCGACATCTCGGAGACAGGGATCCGGTTCCTTCGGCACTACCTGTTCACGTTGAAGCCAGGCGAGCCGATGGCCGGCGTGCTGAAGTTTCCCGATGGGCGCACGTTCCCGATCGAGGGGCTCGTGTCCCGGGTGACGTTCTCGCCGATGGTGTGCGCGCTCTCCCTCGTCGTGCGGGTCCCCCTCACGCTGATGATGGAGGAGCAGCGAAAGGTGCTCCTCCGCGGCCGCGGCTGACGCGCGACGCACCAGCCGACGACGCGCGACGCACCAGCCGACGACGCGCGACGCAAACTATTTTCTGCAGAAAACTTGTGTTCTCCAGATTCGAGCCGATGAGGAAGGGCAATGGCCACCCTCATCCCGCCCGCCTCCACGTCCGCCAAGGCACTCCACATCGCGATGGTGGACGACGATCCTCAGCTGCTCGGCGTGTGGGTGCGCGTGCTGCGCGCCGGCGGCTTCGAGGTGGAGGGGTTCGACGATCCGCAGCGGCTGCTGGAGGTCCTCGGCACGCGCCCCTTCGACGCGATCGTGACCGACCTCGAGATGCCCGGCCTCGACGGCAGTGAGCTCTGCGCGAGGGCCCAGGACCGGTTCCACCACGCGCCGCCCTTCGTGCTCCACACCGGCGCGGCGCAACTGCTCAGCCGCGCTGCGCGAGGCCGCTTCGCCGCGGTCCTCGACAAGCCCTGCGACCGTCGGCAGATGTTCGATGCCGTCCGGCATGCCGCCGCCGGCGGAGCCGCTGCCCGAAGCTGAGCCCGCGCGTCACTCCTCCGGCGGCGCTTGCGGACGGGACGCGCCGACGTATCCGAGGGCCTCGAGCTGCTGCCGGGTGGTCTCGTCAATGGTCGCCCGCTCCGGTTGCACCTCGACGCGGACCTGACCCCGCGACTCCGCCTCGGCCAGTCCCAGGCCGAGCAGGCCGCGCGCATACCGCACCGCGATCGGACGGGTGGCCGCGAGGTCGCGGGTCTCGTGCGGATCGGCGGCCGTGTCGTAGAGCTGCAGGTGTCGCTCGGTCCGGTGGATGAGCTTGAAACGCCCGACGTTCACGGCGCGCCAGCCCTCCATGAAGCCGGTGACCGCGTAGCGCGGGGCGTCCGACGAGCGACCGAGCAGCTCGGGGAGGAACGAGCGGCCGGAGAACGCCTCCGGGAGCTCGAGACCCAGCGCGTCGAAGAGCGTGGGCGCGACGTCGACCAGGCCCACGACGTCCTCGATCGGGACCGCCCCCTCGGTGACCCCCGGGACCCGAACCAGCAGCGGGACGTGGATCAGCTCCTCGTACATCGAGTGGCCGTGACCCACCGAGTCGTGGTCCCAGAACTCCTCGCCGTGGTCGGCGGTGAACACGACGATGGTGTCGTCGGCGAGTCCGCGTCGCTCGAGCCCCTCGAGGATCGAGCCGAGGTGCGTGTCGTGGTGGGTGATCTCGCCGTCGTAGAGGGCCTCGAGGCGCAGCCTGTCGCGTTCGTTCAGGCGCAGCGAACCGCCCTTGACGTGCTCGAGCAGCTCGCGGTCGCGATGGAAGTCGACCGGTCCCGCGTAGGGCTCGGGATCGTAGAGCGCGAGCAGCTCGGCGGGCGGCATGTACGGCACGTGCGGGTCGACGGTGTGCACGTAGAGGAAGAAGGGACGGTCGGTCGGCCTCCGATCGAGCCAGTCGAGCACGTCGGCCGCGATGAACTGCGCCTGCGTGCGCAGGCCCTCTCGGATGTAGTTGCGAAAGCCTCCTGACCAGCCCTGACGGAAGCCGAAGCGGTCGGAGCAGAAACCGTTCGCGATGAACGCGCCCGTGTGGAACCCCTCGCGCCCGAGCCGCTCGGAGAGCAGGTCGACGCCGGCGGGCAGCACCGCCTCCTCGCTCGTCGCCTGGTGCTCCCAGGGGAAGAGACCGCTCAGCAGCGTGGCCACGCTGGGCTTGGTCCAGTTCTCCTGCGCATGCCCGCGCACCATCAGCGCGGCCTGGGTCGCCCACCGGTCGAGCTGCGGGGTGCGCACGCGGGTGTCGGGGCGGTAGGGCCGGAGCTTGTCCGCGCGGAGGGTGTCGGTGAGGTAGACGAGGACGTGGTGGGGATGCGAGCGGGGGCGCACCGCCGGCGCGTCGAGGGTCACGATCGCGGGGCGCACGAGCGACGTCGCGCCCCGGGCGCGCAGCTCGATCCGCGCCAGCTCTCCGCCGACGCCCGAGAGGTCGAGGTCGAACGCGGCGTCGCCGCCGAGCGTGCCGAGCGTCCTCGGAGGCGCGCCGTCGCGGTGCGCCGTCACCTCCACGCGTCCGGGGCCCCGGGCCGTCCCGCGCAGCCGGGCCCCCGCCGGCACGTCGAGCGTCCAGCCGAGCGACCATCCGTCGGGGATCCGGACGACGCGCCCGTCCCCCTCGCCGGTCACGAGCTGGGACGGCGAGGGCGGAGCCTCCTCGGCGTGGGGGTCGTCCTCGGGGCCGAGCCGGATCCAGTCGATGAGCACGCCCGCGGTCGGGATCGACGGCAGCGCGCCGGTGCTCGGCACCCGGAACTGGATGCTGTTCTCGCCCGCTTCGAGCCGCCCTTCGGGCAACTCGAGGCGCACCGTCGCGTAGCGTCCATCCGTCGGCAGCGTGGCGAGCCCGACCGTCTCGCCGCCGACGTACACGGTGAGCCGGCCGTCGGCGACGGCCCGCGCGCGCACGCGCAACGTGCGCGGCCCCGCGGTGTCGGAAGGCACGAGCACGAAGCCGGTGACGTTCTCGAGCACCGACGCGGAGACCTCGGGCTGCCCTTCGCGCACGTCGCGGCCGATCCGCGTCCGCCACCCGCCGAGGGTGTATTTCTGCGCGCCGGGGACGCCGAAATCGATGATCTGGGCCTCGCCCTGACGCAGCTCCGCGCGCGCGAGATGCGCCGCGAGGTCGTACCTCACCCGGGGCGCGCCCGCGGGGGCGTCCCGGCCGCCCGTCGGCCCCGTGGCGGGCATCGAGCCGGCCGCACCGGCCGAGGTGGTGACCGGCTCGGAGGCCGGCCCGCACGCGACGCAGAGGGCCGCCGCGAGGAAGGGGAAGGCGGCCGCGCGGGCAACGCGGGAACGTCGGGGGGCCGGGAGGCGGGCGGACGCAGGCATGGCGGCCGAGCCTACGCGCTCGGCCCGGGGCCGTGCTACACGAGCCTCGTCGTGGCCTTGTTCGAGCTCCGCGGTCTGACCAAGTCGTTCGGCGACAAGCACGTCCTGCGGGGGGTGGACCTCACCGTCGACAAGGGCGAGTTCCTGACGCTCATCGGGCCCTCGGCGAGCGGCAAGAGCGTGCTGCTCAAGCTCGCGCTCGGCATCTTCCCGAGCGACGGGGGCAGTCTCCTCTTCGAGGGGCGGGACATCACCGGGCTCGACGAGCAGTCGTGGATCGCGGTGCGGCGGCGGGTCGGCATCCTCTTCCAGGCAGGCGCCCTCTTCGACTCCCTGTCGGTGTTCGACAACGTGGCCTACGGCCTCCGCGAGCAGCGCGTGCTCTCGGCCGACGAGATCCGTCAGCGGGTCGCCGAGTCGCTGACGCAGGTGGGCCTCGGCGGCATCGAGGCAATGTGGCCCGCCGACCTCTCCGGCGGCATGCGCAAGCGGGTCGCGCTCGCGCGCGCGGTCGCGATGCGCCCGGAGCTGCTCCTCTACGACGAGCCCACCGAAGGACTCGACCCCATCAACGTGACGCGGGTCAACCGGCTGCTGCTCTCGCTCCGTGATCGCCTCGAGATCACGACGGTCGTCGTGACGTCGAACATGGCGAGCGCGTTCTCGGTGAGCGACCGGGTCGCCTTCCTGAACGAGGGCCGGATCGCAGCGATCGGGACCCCCGCCGAGGTGGCAGCGAGCCCGCTGCCCGCGCTCGGGCCCTTCGTCCGGGCCGCCGGTTCCCACGTCCGCGCTGTCCATTCGTCGTCCCGCGGGTGAAGCCGACGACGCCGACCATGGCTCGGGAAACGACGGCGGCGAGGACGACGAGCGCGACGCTCCGCCCGTGCCCGACCTCGCGGGTCCGGTCACGCGGCCACAGGAGTGCCGGCCGCCCCTCACGACGCCCTTCGGGGTCGGGCGGCGTCCCGACCCCGCCGCCTCAGGCGCCGAGGTACGACGACGGATCGACGATGCGGCCGGCGACCGCGCTCGCGGCGACCGTGAGCGGACTCGCGAGGTAGACCTTTCCCGGCCCACTCCGGCCCGGGAAATTGCGGTTGATGGCGCTGATCGTCACCTGCTCCTTGTCGGCGCTCGCCCCCGGCCCCGCGTTGATGCACGCGCCGCACGAAGGGTTGATGAGCTCCACGCCCGCGGCGCGGAAGAGCTCGACGTAGCCCCGCTCCTCCGCGTAGCGCCGGATGTGCTGCGAGCCGAACTGGATGTAGCAGCGCACGCCCTCGGCGACCTTCTCGCCGCGGGCGAGCGCCTGGCGGAACACCAGCGCGTACATGTCCATGTCGACCTTCTTGCCGCCGGTGCACGAGCCCCCGTAGGCGATGTCGATGGCCACCGGATCCGAGAATCCGCCCATCGCGACGCCGTTCCGCGGGTCGCCCGGCGTCGCCACCATGACGGTCACCGCGCCGAGGTCGATGTCGAACGTCTCCAGGTACTGCGCCCCCGGATCGCTCGTCACGACGCGCCGCCGGATCTCGTCGTGGGGCAGCCCGCGCATCTGATGCAGGAACTCCACCACGACCTCGCCCGGCTCGAGGATGCCGGTGAAACCGCCCGCCTCGACGGCCATGTTCGTCAGGGTCGCCTGCTCGTCCATCGGCAGCGTCGAGAGCCCGGGCCCCCCGAA
>CAIKNO010000113.1 GCA_903828805.1 uncultured Sandaracinus sp.
AGGGGCCGCTCCGAGGTTGTCGAGGGGATGCTCGGTGCGCACAGGACGGCGAACCGGAGGAATCCATGTCCGTCGTCCCCGTCTCCGTTCCAGGCGTCCGCGTGAAGGGCCCGCTCACCCCCGAGCGCGCGCAGATCCTCAGCCCCGAGGCGCTCGCGTTCGTGGCCTCGCTCGTTCGCGCGCACCGCGCCCGCATCGAGGCGCTGCTCGCGTCCCGAAGGGTGCGTCACATCCGCTTCTCGGCCGGCGAACGCCCGACCTTCCTCGACGAGACGCGGTCCGTTCGCGAGGGCACGTGGCGCTGCGCGCCCGTGCCTGCGGACCTGCGCGACCGGCGGGTGGAGATCACCGGACCGACCGATCGCAAGATGATGGTCCAGGCGCTCAACTCCGGGGCCCGCGTCTTCATGGCGGACCTCGAGGACGCGACCGCGCCGACCTGGGCGAACTGCATCGACGGGCAGGTGAACCTCCGCGATGCGGTGCGGCGCACGCTGAGCCACGTCGTCCCCGAGACGGGCAAGACGTACGCGCTCGGCGACCACCTCGCGGTCCTCGTCGTGCGACCGCGGGGCTTCCACCTCGTCGAGGCCCACCTCGAGGTCGACGGCGCGCCGGTGCCCGCGATGCTCTTCGACTTCGGGCTCTACTTCTTTCACAACGCGCGCACCCTCTGGGAGCGGGGCAGCGGCCCGTACTTCTACCTCCCGAAGATGGAGAGCCACCACGAGGCCGCGCTGTGGAACGACGTGTTCGTGCAGGCCCAGCGGGAGCTCGGACTTCCGAACGGCGTCGTCCGGGCGACCTGCCTGATCGAGACGCTCCCCGCGGCCTTCGAGATGGAGGAGATCCTCCACGCGCTCCGGGACCACGCGGCCGGTCTCAACTGCGGGCGCTGGGACTACATCTTCTCGTTCATCAAGACGTGTTCGGAGGACCCCTCGCGGATCGTGCCCGACCGCGCGCAGGTCACGATGACCCAGCCCTTCCTGCGCGCGTACACGCGCCGGGTCATCCAGGTCTGTCATCGGCGCGGTGTCCACGCGATCGGAGGCATGGCTGCCCAGATCCCGATCAAGGACGACGAGGCCGCCAACGCCCGCGCGTTCGACAAGGTCCGCGCCGACAAGCGGAGGGAGGTCGAGGACGGCCACGACGGAACCTGGGTCGCGCACCCCGCGCTCGTGCCCGTCGCCCGCGAGATCTTCGATGCCCAGATGGTCGGCGAGCACCAGATCGACAGCGGCAAGCAGTTCGCGCTGCGGACCACCGAGGCCGATCTGCTGTGCCCGCCCGAGGGAACGCGCACGGAGGAGGGACTCCGCCACGACGTGCGCGTCGGCATCCAGTACATCGCGGCGTGGCTCGGCGGCCGAGGTGCCGTGCCCCTCTACGGACTGATGGAGGACGCCGCGACCGCGGAGATCGCGAGGGCCCAGATCTGGCAGTGGGTGCGCCACGCCGCGTCCCTCGACGAGACGACGACGCTGCCGCCGGACACGTGCGTCTCGGCGTCGCTCGTGGCCCGGATCATCGACGAGGAGATGGCCGCCCTCGGCCGCACGCTGGGTCCGGCGCGCCTCGCGTCGGGTCATTTCGCGCGCGCCCGCGCGATCTTCGAGCGGGTCGCGACCGAGGTCCCGCTCGCCGAGTTCCTCACCGCCCCCGCGTACGAGGCCCTGTGCGCCCTCGAAGCGGCCGAGGCGCCCAAGGCCCCGCGCACGACGAGTTCCCTGTCCGCCTCTCGAACCGATCACACACCGCCCTCCACCGTGCCCCATCGAGGAGATCTGCCGTGACGACGATGACCCCGATTCACAAGGACACCGACGCGTTCTCCCATCCCCGCTGGAAGGGCGTGGAGCGCCCGTACACCGAGGACCACGTGGGCCGCCTTCGCGGCTCGGTCCGGGTCGAGTACACGCTGGCCGACAAGGGCGCGCGCCGCCTCTGGGCCGCGATGCGCGAGACGCCGTTCGTGCGCTCGCTCGGAGCGATGACCGGGGGCCAGGCGGTGCAGATGGTGCGCGCCGGGCTCGAGGCGATCTACTGCAGCGGTTGGCAGGTCGCCGCCGACGCCAACACGTCGGCCCAGACGTATCCCGACCAGTCGCTCTACCCGGCCGACTCCGTGCCGAAGCTCGTCGAGCGCATCAACAACGCGCTCGCCCGCGCCGATCAGATCGACGCCTCCGAGGGCAAGCACGCCACCGACTACTTCGCGCCGATCATCGCGGACGCCGAGGCCGGGTTCGGCGGCCCGCTCAACGCCTACGAGCTGATGAAGAACATGATCCGCGCCGGCGCGGCCGGCGTGCACTTCGAGGATCAGCTCGCCTCCGAGAAGAAGTGCGGACACCTCGGGGGCAAGGTCCTCGTGCCCACCGCGCAGTTCGAGCGCACCTTGAGGGCCGCGCGCCTCGCGGCGGACGTGTGCGGTGTGCCCACCGTGCTCATCGCGCGCACCGACGCGGAGAGCGCGAAGCTGCTCACGAGCGACGTCGACGAGCGGGACCGCCCCTTCTGCACCGGGCAGCGCTCGTCGGAGGGCTACTACTACGTGAAGCAGGGCCTCGAGCCGTGCATCGCCCGCGCGAAGTCGTATGCCCGCATCGCGGACCTCCTCTGGATGGAGACGAGCACGCCGGACCTCGCGGTGGCCCGTCGCTTCGCCGAGGCCGTGCTCAAGGAGCATCCCCAGAAGATGCTCGCGTACAACTGCTCACCGTCGTTCCACTGGAAGAAGAACCTCGACGACGCGGCCATCGCCAAGTTCCAGAGGGAGCTCGGCGCGATGGGCTACAAGTTCCAGTTCGTCACGCTCGCCGGCTTCCACCTGCTGAACTACAGCGCCTTCATGCTGAGCGCCGACTACCACGAGCGCGGCATGTCGGCGTACTCGGAGCTGCAGCAGAAGGAGTTCGCCGCGGAGCCCCTCGGCTACACGGCCACCAAGCACCAGCACGAGGTCGGCACCGGCTACTTCGACGTGATCAACGAGCTCGTGTCGCAGGGCCAGAGCTCGACCAAGGCGCTGCACGGCTCGACGGAAGAAGCGCAATTCCACTGAGCCGGGGGGGCGGGATGGAATGAACCCTCCCGCCCGTCCGTTGCCCCCGGGTCCGGGCGATGCACACGGCCGGACACCCCGCCCCGGTCCCCCGCGTTCCCTCCCACGCGGCGGATCGGGGCGCTTCTTTTCCGGGCGTCCAGCCCGCGGCGTCGGGGTCCTTCAGGCCCAGACCACCTTCCCCTTCGCCGCGTACCACGTGTCGAGATGCGGCGCGGCTGCGGCCTCGATCCGGGCGCGCTTGATCTTCATCGTCGGGGTCAGGTACCCGTTCTCGATGGTCCACGGCGTCGGGTCGATGACGATCATCTGCAGCTGCTCGTAGGTGCTCAGGCCGGCGTTGACCTGGTCGAGCCACTTCGAGAGCGCGGTCTCGATCCGCGCGCGCTCGGCGGGGTCCGAGGTCTTTCCGAGCAGGCCCTCGGCGAGGACGACCTGGGCGAAGGCGGCCGGCTGGCCACTGCCCGCGACGCACGAGAGCTCGATCAGCTCGTGCTCGTTGAGCTTGTTCTCGATCGGCGCGGGCGCGACGTACTTGCCCTTGGCGGTCTTGAAGAGCTCCTTGATCCGCCCGGTCAGGCGGAGCATCCCGTCGTCCTTCCGCTCGCCCTTGTCGCCGGTGCGGAAGAACCCGTCGGCGGTGAAGCACTCGGCGTTGAGATCGGGGCGCTTGTAGTAGCCGACCATCGTCCCGGGCGACTTGATGAGCACCTCGCTCTCGTCGCCGATGCGGACCTGGACGTCGTCGTAGGGGACGCCGACGTAGCCCGGCAACGACTTCTCCTTGCTGGAGAGGTGGGAGTACGCGAAGTCCTCGGTCATCGCGTACCCCTCGAGCAGGTTCAGCCCGAGGCGGCGGTACCACGCGATGAGCTCGGCGGGGATGGGCGCCGACCCGCTGCCCGCGAGGCGCACCTTGTCGAGGCCGAGGTTCGTCAGGACCTTGCGCGCGATGATCTTGTTGATCACCGGGATCTTGAGCAGGAGCTCGAGCCGGGCGGGCGGCATCTTCGCGAACACGCCCTGCTGGAACTTCAGCCACAGGCGCGGGACCGAGATGAAGATGGTGGGCTGCGCGCGCTTGAGGTCGGCGACGAAGGTCTCGAGCGACTCCGCGAAGAAGATGTGGCCCTTGCCGGCGACCATGCTCGCGCACTCGATGTACGCGCGCTCGAACACGTGGGCGAGCGGCAGGTACGAGAGCGCCCGGTCCTCCCCGAGCCCGATGCCGCGCACGATGCCCTCGCTCGCGCGGGTGACGCCGAGGAAGGAGTGCATCGCGCCCTTGGGCTCTCCGGTGGAGCCCGACGTGTAGATGAGCATCGCCAGGTCGTCGGCCTTGCGGGCGGGCCGACCCGGCAGCGGCTCCGTGGCCGCGACGATCTCGTCCCAGGCGGGGCTCGGATCCGGAGGCGCGAGCGGGAAGCGCGCCATCTTCACGCCCTCGGGTACGCCGGTCCGCTGCTGCGACCAGGTGTCGAGCTTGCCGACGAAGAGGAACTTCGCCTCGCTGTGCTCGAGCACGTAGCGCACGGTCTTGGCGCTCTCGGTCGGGAAGATGGCGACGGTGGTGAAGCCGCCCATCCAGATCGCGAGCTCGGCGATGAAAAAGTGGGCGCAGTTCTTGGACAGCAGCGCGACCCGGTCGCCCGGCGCGAGGCCTTGCTGCTGCAGGTACGCGGCCATCCGGCGGGCCTGGTCCATGACCTGGCCCCACGTGTAGTCGACGACCGCGCTGCCGCCGAGGGGCTGGGTCAGGTAGACGTGATCGCGGAGGCGCGTCTCGTGGTCGTAGACGTGGTCGAGGATCAGCTTCGGGTCGGACATGGAGTCTCCCGGCGGCACGGCCGCCTGGTCGGTTCGAGTGGGACCGACGGTCTCTCGTGGTCTCGCACGCGAAGGGTTCGCAGCGTCCGCATGGTCACGCCGACGGGCCCGGGAGCGGTCGAGTTTCCTCCGCCCCCCGCCGGGCCTGCGGCGTCCGACGCCCGGGCGGCCCCGATCCGTGGTTTCCTGGGCCGATGCGCACCTTTCG
>CAIKNO010000114.1 GCA_903828805.1 uncultured Sandaracinus sp.
CGAAGCGGGTGCTGTCCACCCCGTCGGATCAGAGCCCGCGGACCGCGCGTGGTGCCGGCCGGTTGGTGGTCGTGCCGTCACCCAACTGTCCGTAGTTGTTGTGGCCCCAGCACACGACGGTCCCGTCGCGGCGGAGCACGCAGCTGTGTTCGCCATCCGCCGTCAAGCTGGCGGCGTCCACGAGATCCACGACGTCGGTGGGTGCGAGCCGAATGCCCGAGATGGTGTCGTCGCCGACCTGACCTTCGTTGTTAAAGCCCCAGCACCGCACCCCGCCACTGCCGAGGCGCGCGCAGGTGTGTAAGTGAGCAGCGCGGATCTCCACCACGTCGGCCAGCGCGGGCACGGGCGTGGGGACCAGCCTGGTCGTCGTGGTGCCATCGCCGAGCTGGCCCGAGTTGTTGCCTCCCCAACAGAGGACGTCACCCCCGGCCCTCAGCGCGCACGAATGGGTACCGCCGCCGGTGAGCTGGACCGCCCCCGTCAGGCCGAGCACGGGCGTGGGCACGAGGCGGTTGGTGGTCGTGCCGTCGCCGACCGCCCCGCCCGTCCCGTCGCTGCCATCCACTCGCCCGTTCGGAAAGTTGCGGCCCCAGCAGAGGACCTCGCCTGTGGCTCGGCGTGCGCAAGTGTGCGCGTCTCCCGCAGCGACCTCGACGGCGTCCGTCAGCCCCGTGACTTCCGTCGGGCTCCACCGGTCAGTCCCCGAGCACGCTGGCTGGGGCCCGAACTCAGGAAGAAGGGTAAAACCGCTGCACGTTCCGTCTCCGATGGCGCCGTGAAAGTTGCTGCCCCAGCAGACGACATGCCCGTCGCCACGGCGGGCGCAGGTGTGCGCTCCCCCGGCCGAGATCTCGACCGCGTCCGCGAGCCCAGCCACCGGGGTGGGTCGCACGCGGTTGGCTCCAGCGGGGCACCCTGTGCCCCGCGTGGAACAGGTCCCGTCTCCGATCTGCCCGTAGTCGTTCCTGCCCCAGCAGACGACGCTGCCGCCGCGGCGGCGTGCGCACGTGTGTTCACGGCCCGCTTGGATCTGCACCGCGTCGTTCAGGTCCACCACCGCGGTGGGCGCGAGGCGATTCTCGGCCGTGCCGTCGCCGACGACAAGGCCCCAGCAGAGGACGCGCCCGCTGCTGCGCCGCGCGCAGGTATGAAACCCGCCCGCAGCCACCTCGACGATGGGATCGCCCACGACGCCGGCGTCCTCCGGGGTCGGCATCCCGGCGTCGTCCTCACCGGGCCGCGGCACGCAACCGCGGTCGGGCGCGCAGAGCTCCGTCGCGCGGCACGACGACGAATCCGGCAGCGAGAGGCACGCCCCCTCGATGCAGGTCGCGACCGCGCAGCCCGACGCGGCAGGACAGTCTCCGTCGGTCGTGCACTCGGGCGTCCCGCACGCGCCGGGGTCGAGCGACGAGCACTCGGGCTCGATGCACGAGCCGCCGAGACACTCGGTCGACGTGGGGCCACCGTCGCCCGGGCAGACCACGCCGCGGCAGTCGCGGGTCATGACCACCGTGACGATCAGGCTGCCCTCGCGACTCACGATCACGCGCCGGACGAGCACCGGCGCACCGCGCAGGAAGAGCTCCACCAGGAGTTCGCGCCGTCCAGCCGGCACCTCCCCGAATTCGGCGATGCGTCGCGGTCGGCCGAAGTCGTCTCCGGGCGCGGGGCTCTGGACGGGCGCCGCGCGGCCGTCGAGCGAGACGTGGACGCGGTCGAATTCGAGGCCTGCGACCATGTCGGTGCGGAGGTCGACCGCGAAGTCTCTCCCATGGCTGCACGCCACGAGCGTCCACAAGGCGACCACGAGTGTGAACCCACGCACCCGACGGAGCGTACGTCCTGCGCGATGCGGCTGTCAGCATCCCGGCCGCGTTCACCGTCCCGCGCCGGGCATCGAGTCCGGGTCCCGACCGCGCGAGGGCCTTGCCATCGGCGACGTGTGCCCGGACCCGACGGGAGCGACCTCGGCGGCGGCCCGGTCGCTAGATCGCGAGTCCGGACGGGGCCGGCCACGCCTCGCCGAGGCCGAAGCGGCCCTGGGCGTCGCGGGTCAGCCGCCCCATCGCGCACTCCGGATCGTGGGTGAAGAACAGGCGTCCCC
>CAIKNO010000115.1 GCA_903828805.1 uncultured Sandaracinus sp.
GCCCACGGGGGGCTGAGCGTCCGCCCGCCAGCCGTGGGCGGGCGTTCGAGCGGGCAGCGAGCGTCGCTGTCCCCGCGCTCAGCGGCTGTGAATGAATCGGACCGAGCCCCGCCATCCAGACGGGTCCGGCCGCAAGGCGACGCGAGAAGTCGTGCGAACGCACGGCGACGAGCGGCAACGACGCGGACGGGCTCGGATGGGCAGCGGGGTGATGGGAGATTCGTTCGAAGACGCTCAGCTGGCGTAGATCGCCATCGCGTCTTGCAGGAGCTTGATCGACTCGGCCTCCGGCCGCTGGAACGCGTTGCGGCCCATGATCGAACCGAAGCCGCCGCCCGCGTGGATCTGCCGGATCTCGGCGAGGACCTCCTCGGTGCCCTTGGCCTCGCCGCCCGAGAAGATGACGATGCGCTTGCCGTCGAAGCACGACTTCACGACGTGCCGGATGCGCTCTTCGAGCGTCTCGTGGGGGATCTTCTCGTAGTACTTGCGGCTGTCGTCGCGCTCGAGGAAGCCGGTCGGCGGCTTGACCTTCACGACGTGCGCGCCGAGCTGGCAGGCGATGTGCGCGGCGTACGCGATCACGTCGAGCCCCGTCTCGCCGTCCTTGCTCATGCCGCCGCGGGCATAGGCCCACATGACCGTGGGGATGCCGACGTTGCGGGCCTCGGCGATCATCGCGCGGATCTGCTCGTACATCTCGTTGCGGGCCGGCGAGCCCGGATAGATCGTGAAGCCGATCGCCGAGCAGCCCAGGCGCAGCGCGTCCTGCACCGAGCTGGTCACCGCCGAGATCGGGGCGGCCGTCTTGGCGAGGATGTCGCTGTTGTTGACCTTGAGGATGAGGGGGATGCGCCCGGCGTAGCGCGACGCGACGGCCTCGATGAACCCGAGCGGCGCGGCGTACGCGTTGCAGCCCGAGGCCACCGCGAGGTGCGCGTGGTACTCCGGATCGTAGCCCGCGGGGTTCGGCTCGAAGGTGCGCCCTGGGCCGTGCTCGAAGCCCTGGTCGACTGGCAGGATCACCATCTTGCCGGTGCCGGCGAGGGTGCCGGTGCTCAGCATGCGCCGGAGGTTTCCGAGGACCCCGGGATTTTCGCCGGCGTAATTCGACAGGATCTTCTCGACGCGCTCGCTCATCGTTGCCTCCCTGAAAGGGCGGCAGATCTAGCACCCGGCGCGCCGCGTCACAACGGCGGGTCCGGCGCCGCGCTCCGGGCGGCTCAGGCCCGCGCCGCCTCGTCCCGGACGGCCCGCAGCACGTCCACGTAGCTCACGATCCCGAGCAGCGCGTCGGAGTCCTCGTCGACGACGGGCAGCGCGCCGACGCCCGCCTCGAGCATGGTGTCGATGAGCTCGTTCAGCTCCGTGTCCGGCGTGACCTTCGCGACGTCGGCCTGCATCGTGGCGGCGACCGAGGTGCGCAGCTGCTCCTGGGCCTTGCGGAGGGTCGGCGTGTCGATGGCGCTCCCGATGCCGAGCGAGCGGAGGTCGCGGTCGCTCAGCATCCCGACCAGCTGGCCGGCGTCCCCGAGCACCGGCAGATGCCGGAACCCCCGTTCGGACAGGACCTCGATCGCATCCGCGAGGGTCTGGTCCGTCTTCAAGGTGATGACGTCGGCGGTCATGATCTCGTCGGCTCGCATGGCGGGGCTCCTCGGGCGGCAAGGGTCGGAGGTGCGGGCATCGGCGCGCACGGGCAGCACTCATGGGTCCCCGAAGGCCGGGACCAAGGCGCGCCGCGCCGAGTCCGTTGGCGCGGCCGCCGTTGGCGCGCGCCGTTCGGGCGTTACGTGACCCCCCATGACGCGCGTCCCCGCCTCCCGCTCCGTCCGACGTGCTGAGGGGCCATGCAGACCCCCCTCCGGATCACGTTCCACGGCCTCGATCCCTCGGACGCCATCGAGGCCCGCGTGCGGGCCGAGGTCGACGAGCTCGAGCGCGTCCACGGCCGCGTCACGTCCTGCCACGTGACCATCGACGCCCCCGCGGCCCACCGCCGCAAGGGCGGCACCTGGGCGGTCCGCATCGCGCTGGTGGTCCCGGGGGGCGAGCTCCCCGTGACCCGCGAGAGCGGGCGGGACGGCTCTCACGTCGACCCGTACATCGTCCTGCGGGATGCGTTCGACGCGGCCCGTCGGAGGCTCGACGACTTCAACGAGCGGCGGGCCCCGTGAGCCTGCGACGCCGCGGGCCCGCGGCCCCATGAACACGCATCTCGACTCGGGTCGCACGGCCTCGCTCCCCGCGAGGTTCGCGCTCGGATTCTCCCTGGCGCTGGCGTTCGCCTCGGCGATCGTCGCCCTGGCCCCGCCCGTCGCGCGGGCGCAGACGACGGGCGCCCCGGTGCCGTTCACCGACGGGGAGTGGATCGTGCTGTCCGGCCCGGCCCGGGTGGAGCGCGGGGCGACGCTGCGCACGCTGATTGCCGTGGAGGGCCCCACGACGGTCGTCGGGGACGTGCTCGGCGACGTGGTCGCCCTCGGGGGCGACGTCTCGATCGAAGGGAAGGTCGGTGGCCGGCTGGTGGCGCTCGCGGGCGACGTACACCTCGGTCCGAGCGCCCGCGTCGAAGGGGACGTGCTCACGTCCCGGACACCGGTCCTCGCGCCCGGGGCCCGGATCGGCGGCGAGATCGAGCCCCTGCAGGGGACGCTGCCGATCGCCAACGGCATGCTCGGCATGTTCGGGACGTGGCTGGCGATGACGCTCTCGCTCTTGGTCGTGGCGCTCGTGCTCGCGTGGCTCGTGCCGTCTGCGGCCGCCGATGCGGTCTACGAGGCGGCCCGGAGCGCGCCGCTCGCGGCGCTGGGGACCGGGACGGTGGTCGCGGCCGGGCTGCCCGTGCTCGGCATCCTCGCCCTCGTGTCGGTGCTCGGGATTCCCCTCGGCCTCGTGTTGCTCTTCGGCCTCGGGGCCCTCGCCTGCGCGGGTTACGTCGGCGGCGCCTGGTGGCTGGGACGCCGCGTCGCGGAGTCGGCCCGGCCGCTCTCGCGGTGGCCGCGCCTGGGGTGGCTGCTGCTCGGCTTCGGGTTGCTGCGCCTCGGAGCCCTGGTGCCGGGCGTGCATGTGGCGCTCTGGATCGTCGCGTCCACGCTCGGCCTCGGTGCGGCGTGCGTCGCGGCCTACCGAGCCCGCCGCGGGGCCGGACCGTCCGAGCGGACGGGCACTCCGTCGGCGCCGCCCGAGCCGCTCCCGCAGGGGGGGGCCTGGGCCTCGGGACGCTTGCGATGAGCGGGGATGGGTTCAGGTGAAAAGCCGGCGGGCGCAGGGTGCGCCCCCCACCCAAGGAGCCGAACGAACCATGTCCCTGATGCGACTCGAACAGACCTCGCCGACGCTCGATTTCTGGAAGGACTTCGAGGACCTCCGCCGCCGCATCGGCATGCCTTTCGGGATGGGCGACGTGTTCGCGACCGCCGACTGGACGCCGTCGGTCGACGTCAGCGAGACCGACACCGAGTACCGCATCCGCGCGGCGCTGCCCTCGGTGGACAAGAAGGACGTGACGGTCACCGTCGAGAACGGGACGCTCGTGATGCGCGGAGAGCGAAAGGCCCGCACCGAGGAGGCCAACGAGCGCATCCACCGGGTCGAGATCGCGCAGGGCTCGTTCTACCGCAGCTTCGGCATGCCCACCGACGCGGACCCGGACAAGGTCCACGCCCACTACCACGACGGCATGCTCGACGTGACGATCCACAAGATGCCCGCCAAGAAGCCCGCAGGCCGCAAGGTGTCGATCCAGTGAGCCCACGCCGAGAGCCCGGAGCGGTGGCTCCCGGCTCTCGGCGGCGCGTGACGGCCACGGACGATCAGACGGTCGCGTCCGTGGCCTTGGGCGCTCCGGATCGGAGCAGGGAGAGCACGGTCGCGTCGCTCGTCGCGGAGAAGTCCTCGTACCAGACGCCCACGGCGAAGAGGTCGTCGATCGGTGCCAGGCACACGACCTCGTCGGCGAGGTGCGAGAGGCCGCGCAGCGACGAGGACGCGGCGACCGGCACGGCGAGGACGAGCTTGGCGGGGCGCTCGCGGCGCAGCGCCCAGAGCGCCGCGCGGACCGTGGCCCCCGTCGCGATTCCGTCATCGACGACGATCACCGTCCGTGCGGAGATGGGTTCGCGGGGTCGCACGGCGCGGCATCGGGCGATGCGCTCGTCGAGCACGACGCGCTCGCGCGCCTCGACCGCGTGGAGGGCCTCCGGCGGCGTGCGGGTGTGGGCCACCAGCCCGTCGTCGATCCATCGACCCCCGGCCTCGGTGATGGCCCCGAGCGCGAGCTCGGGCTGCATCGGCGCCCCGAGCTTACGAACCACGAGCGCGTCGAGCGGCGCGCCCAGCGCCCGCGCGACCTCGGCCGCGACGGGCACGCCGCCGCGGGTGAGCCCGATCACGATCGGGGACTCCTTCCTGTAGACCTCGAGCGCGGCCGCGAGTCGAAGCCCCGCCTCCTGACGATCTCTGAAGCGCATGATGAACCTCCACCCACGTCGTGTAAGCGCCGGATCCGGGCGTCCAAGCAGGGAACCCGATGCGCTCGTCGGGCGTCGATGCCGCGGCGGCGTCGCCGGGATATGCTCGCCCCGATGACGGCCGCCGAGCAGGTGGAAGGGCTCTTTGGAGACGGCGTGCTCGTGCTCGGTGCGCGGATCGATCCCGAGGCGGTCGCCGCCTTGACCGAGGCCGAGGCCGCCCTCGTGGAGCGGGCGGTCGACAAGCGCCGTCGTGAGTTCGCGACGGCGCGTCGGCTCGCGCGGCTCGGTCTCTCACGCCTGGGTCGGACGCCCGTCGAGATCCTCCATGCGCCGGATCGCTCCCCGCTGTGGCCGCAGGGGGTGACCGGAAGCATCAGCCATTGCGACACGCGGGCGGTCGTGGCGCTCGCTTCGCAGGGGGAGGCGGGCACGGTGGGGATCGACGTGGAGCACCGGGACGGGCTGCGTCGAGACCTGTGGAAGTCGGTGTTCCTTCCCTCCGAGACGGCGCGGCTCGAGGCGCAATTCGACGAGGCCGAGCGGGCACGCATGGCCCTGGTCCTGTTCTCGGCCAAGGAGGCGCTGTACAAGGCGCAGCACCCGTGGTCGCGGAAGTACATGGGCTTTCACGATCTCGAGGTGGTCCTCGGCGCGCCGGACGCGGGGACGTTCTCGTGCACGTTCCAGGTCGAAGTGGGACCCTTCGGCCGCGGTGCGGAGGGCGTCGGCCGCTATCGGCTCGACGCCTTCGACGGCGCCGAGGTCGTGACGGCCATCCAGCTCTCGCCGACCGCCGCCAACGCCTCCAGCCGCGGTGGATGAACAAGTTCCGACCCCGCGGCGTCGACGCGCGGGACCGATCCGAAGGAGATCCGATGACCCCGATCGCACGCACCGTTCTTCTCGCCCTCGCTCTCGGCACCGGCGCCTGCAGCGCCACGGTGCGCACCGTCCGCCCCGGAGTGCCCGTGGTGACGGCCACGGCAGGGGTCTCGGTGGTGGCTCCGCCACCGCCGGTCATCGTGATGCAAGCGCCGCCGCCGCCGGTGGTTCGTTTCGACCCCGGGCCGCCGCCGATGCGGGGCGCGGTGTGGATCGAAGGGCACCACGAGTGGATCGGGGGCGTGCACGTCTGGGTGGATGGGTACTGGGTCGAGCCGATTCCGGACTGCGCGTACATCCAGCCCGGCTGGCGTGCGACCCCGGGGGGCTACGTCTACGAGCCCGGCGGATGTCGCCGCCCCGACGGGGTCGTCGTGGTGCTCCCCCGGCGCGGTGACCGCGGCACCATCGTCGTGCCTCCGCCTCCGCCGCGGGGTGGCGGTGTGGTGGTGACGCCTCCCGCGCCTCCTCCGCCGCGAGGTGGCGGTGTGGTGGTGACGCCTCCCGCGCCTCCTCCTCCGCATCACGGAGGCGTGGTGGTGACGCCTCCCGCGCCTCCTCCGCCGCGAGGTGGCGGTGTGGTGGTGACGCCTCCTTCGCCGCCTCCTGCTCCGCCGCCGCCTCCGCGCGGAAGCGTGGTGGCACCGGCGGCGCCGGAGCGGGGCGTGGTGGTTCCTGGGGCGTCGGTGGCGCCGGCGGCGCCGGAGCGGGGCGTGGTGGTTCCTGGGGCGTCGGTGGCGCCGGTGGCGCCGGGGCGCGGCGTGGTGGTTCCTGGGGCGTCGGTGGCGCCGATGGGTCCGGAGCGCGGGGTGGTCGTTCCTGGCGCGACGGTGGCTCCAGCGGCGCCGGAGCGGGGCGTGGTGGTTCCTGGCGGGTCGGTGACGCCGGTGGCGCCCTCGGGCCCCTCCACCAGTCCGCAGCCGGCACCCCGTGGCGGCGGGACCCTCGTGGTCCCCAACCCCCCGCCGGACCAGCGTGCGCCGCGCCTCGAGGCCCCGGACCCGGTCGCTCCGGTGGCCGGTCCGGCACCTCGGGCCGGCCGTCCCGCCGCGCGTCAGGCCCCGGTGGCGGGGCCGCCCTCGCCCGGCGTGGTGCCGGTCCCCCG
This sequence comes from uncultured Sandaracinus sp., assembly GCA_903828805.1. Lineage (GTDB taxonomy): Bacteria > Myxococcota_A > Polyangia > Polyangiales > Sandaracinaceae > Sandaracinus. Next base: position 6,463 of record CAIKNO010000115.1, read on the forward strand.
CCGCTGACCTTCGACGTCGGCGTGGTCGTCCGCGTCAGCGCGCGACGACCGCGCCGACGTACATGTTCATGCCGCAGGTGAACGTCAGGCGTCCGCTCGCGGGCATCGTGACGTCCACCGCGACCGGCGTGTCGAGGGGCAGATCGCGCCGGAGGTTCAGGTCGGGAAAGACGAGCTGCTGCCCGCACCCCTCGTCGCTCGTGCGGGTGAACACGAGCCGCACCGGCTGCCCTGCCGCGGCGCCGACCTCCGCGGGCTGATAGCCGGTCGCGCCGACCTCGATGGCGAGCGTCGGCCTTCCGTCCTCGGGGGGCACCGCCTCGGCGGTGTGACCGCATCCCAGCGCCAACGTCAGGAAGGTCCACATCCACGGGGTCCGCTCACGCATGTCCATCTCCGGTCGTCGTCTCGGGCGCGGTCGCGCCGGGTAGCTGTCTCAGGCCCAGTCGACGCACGCCGACGTAGGCCGCGGAGGAGAGCACGAGCGTCGCTGTGCCCGCCACCCCCGCCGCGCCGATCAGCGCGTCCGCGCCCTCGGCGCGAATCAAGAGCCGCGCAGCGAGCGCCCCGATCACGCCCGCGAGGCCGGCCCGGAGCGCGGTGATCCACCGCCCGAGCTCGCGATGAACGGCAGGCACGTGGGCCGCGAGCAGCCCTCGGATCCTCTGCTCGTCACGCCAGTACGTGTAGATGACGGGAATCAGCTCGAGCGTCAGGAAGGCGCTCGTGAGAAGCCCTCCGACCATCGGTGCGGCGATGCGGCGCATGACGTCGGCGCCGGACCCTTCCGCCCACAGCAGCGGCGCGAGGCCGACGAGCATCGTCCCCACGGTCATCAGCTTCGGTCGGACGCGCAGGATCGTGCCCTCCGCGTGGGCCTCGATGATGTCCGCGCGCGAACGGATCCGTCCCTCCGCCAGCCGCCGACGGTAGGCCTGATCGATGTAGACGATCATCACCACGCCGGTCTGCGTCGCGAGGCCGATGAGCGCGATGATGCCCACCCAGACGGCGGCCGAGAGGTGGTGCCCGAGGAGGTGGATCGCCCACACGCTGCCCACGAGCGCGAACGGCACCGAGAGCAGCACGATCAGCACCTCCGTGAAGTCCCGGAACTGCAGGTAGAGCAGCAGGACGACCGAGAGAAGGGCGAGCGGCACGAGCAGCCGCAGCCGCTCTTCCATCTCCTGCATCTGCTCGTACTGACCGGTCCAGCGCAGGTGCCCGCCCACCGGCAGGACCACGTCCCCGCGCGCGATGGCGCGCTGCACGAGCTGCTGCGCGTCCTCGACCCACGAGCCCAGATCCCGCGTCGCGTCGATGTCGACGTAGACGTAGCCGACGAGGAGCCCCGAGTCGTCGCGCACCATCGGCGGACCGGACGTGATCTGCACCGAGGCCACGTCGCCCAGGGCCACCGCGGAGGTGCGCGGGTCCTCTCCCTCGGGCGTCACGGGGGTCTCGCGCAGCTCCTCGACGCCGCTCCGGAAATCCTCGAAGGTGCGCACCGTGACCCCGAGGCGCGCGCGCCCGTCGAGGACGGTCGTGACCGCGCTGCCGCCGACCGCGCCCTCGACCATGTCGTTCACGTCCGCGACCGAGAGGCCGTGTCGAGCGAGCGCGGCGCGGTCGGGGACGACGTCGAGGTAGGTCCCGCCCTGCTGTCGCTCGAAGAGCACGCTGCGCGTGCCCGGCACCGTCCGCACGAGCCGCTCGAGGGCGAGGCCGGCGCGCTCGATCGACGGCAGATCGTGCCCGTGCACCTTGATGCCCACCGGGGTCCGGATCCCCGTCGAGAGCATGTCGATGCGGTTGCGGATCGGCTGCGTGAACGCGTTCGTCCATCCCGGCAGGCGCAGCCGCGAGGCCATCTCGTCGATCAGCTCGTCGTGGGTGATCGGTCGGAATTCCGGCCACGCCCATCCGAGCGCGCCCCGCATCCAGGAAGGGGCCCAGCCGTGGTACCAGCGCCGCTCGAAGCGGGTCCGCCACGCGCTCCGCGGCCGCAGGCGCACGACGGTCTCCGCCATCGACAGCGGCGCGGGATCGGTGGCGGTCTCGGCGCGGCCCACCTTGCCGAGCACGCTCTGCACCTCGGGGAACGAGCGAAGGATGGTGTCCTGGATCTGCAGCTGACGGCGGGCCTCCTCGATCGAGATCCCGGGCAAGGTGGTCGGCATGTAGAGCAGGTCCCCTTCGTCGAGGGTCGGCATCAGCTCGTGGCCGAGGCCGGGCACGAGAGGCAGCGCCGAGAGCACGGCGAAGAGGCCGATCAGCAGGGTCGTGCGGGGCTTCGCCAGCGCGACGTGGACGAAGGGCTCGTAGACCCGCCGGATGGCGCGCGACACGGGGTGCTCGGCCTCGGGGCGGATGGTCCCGCGGATCAGGCCGTCGCGCAGCGCGGGGGCCACCGTCACCGAGATGAGCGCGGCGCTCAGCATCACGAAGGTCTTGGTGAGCGCGAGGGGCCGGAAGAGCCGACCCGCCTGCCCGGTGAGCCCGAAGACCGGCAGGAACGACACCGCGATGATCAGCAGCGACACGAAGATCGCCGGCGTGACCTCCCCGGCCGCGGCCGCGAGACGGGCCCGTCGTTCGGGCTCGGGCAGGTCGGCGGGGGCGTGCTCGAGGGCCTTGTGCGCGGCCTCGACCATGACGATCTCCGCGTCCACCGTCGCGCCGATGGCGATGGCGATGCCCCCGAGCGACATCAAGGTCGCGGGGATGTCGAAGAGCGCCATGGGGATAAACGCGGTGAGCACCGAGAGGGGCAGCGACACGATCGGAATCAGCGCGGACCGGAAGTGCAGGAGGAAGAGCAGGATCACCGCGGCGACGACGATCATCTCCTCTCCGAGCGCGCGCCCGAGCGTCTCGATGGCCCGCTGGATCAGACCGGATCGGTCGTACGCGACCTCGAAGCGGACGCCGGCCGGCAGCGCGGGCGCGAGCGACGCGATGCGCTCCTCGACCCGCTCGATGACCGAGAGCGCGTTCTCGCCGTGCCTCATCACGACGATCCCCGACACGACGTCGCCCTCTCCGTTCCAGTCGGTCGCCCCGCGTCGCAGGGCGGGGCCGAGGCGCACGGTGCCGACGTCCCCGACGGTCAGCGGCACTCCACCGGGCCCGCGCCGCAGCACGACCGACTCGAGGTCCTCGGGGCCGCGGAGGGTGCCGAGCCCGCGCACGACGTGCTCGCGCTCGGCGAGCTCGAACAGGCGCCCGCCGACGTCGCCCGTGCTCCGACGCACGGCGTCGGCGACCGCGGCGAAGGTGATGCCCTGCGCGCGCAGGCGCGCCGGGTCGAGCGCGACCTGGTACTCGGGCACGGCCCCGCCGAGGGACGCGACCTCGGCCACACCACGCACGCCCGCCAGCGCAGGGCGGATCGCGGTGTCGTGCAGGGTCCGGAGCGCCGCCGGGCCGACGCGGCCCTCGGGGTCGAGGAGCGCGTACTGGTACACCCAGCCCACGCCGCTCGCGTCGGGGCCGAGCCGCGGTTCGACCCCGTCGGGCAAGCGCGCGCGGGCGGCCTCGAGCCACTCGGACACCCGGGCGCGGGCCCAGTACGGGTCCGTGCCTTCCTCGAAGACCACGTTCACGAAGCCCATCCCGAACATGCTCTGGCCGCGCACCTCGACGACGCGCGGCGCCCCCACGAGGGCCGTGACGATCGGGTACGTCACCTGATCCTCGACGAGGGTGGGGGAGCGCCCGGGCCACTCCGAGAAGACGACGACCTGCGGGTCCGAGAGATCGGGCAGCGCGTCGAGCGGGATCCGGCGCGCGGCGACCGCGCCCCCGAGCGCCAGCGCGAGGCCGCCCAGCAGCACCAGCCCGCGATGCCGTGCGCTCGCCTCCACCATCCGCGCGATCGGCGAGGCCTGGCTCATCGCGTCGCCTCCGGGCCCGGAGGGGCCCCGCCGGGCACGGGGGCCTGCGCGGGGGCGGGCGCGGTGGCGGCCGCGAGCCGGCTCTCGGAGTCGAGCACGAAGGTCCCGCGGGTGACGACGCGCTCGCCGTCCTCGAGGCCCGCGACGATCGCGCGGCGCTCCCCGACGCGCGGGCCGAGGGTCACCGTGCGCGGCTCGAAGAGGCCGTGGCCCCGCTCCACGAACACGTGGGCGGCGCGACCGGTCTCGATGACCGCATCCCGCGGCACCGTCAGGAGCGTGCCCTCGTCGTGCTCGAGCACGACCTCCCCGATGGCGCCCGGCACGAGCGAGAGCGCCGGGTTGTCGGCGACGAAGCGCAGCTCCGCGCCCCGCGTCATCGGGTCGAGCGAGGGCAGCACCCGCTCGAGGCGCACGTCGTGCGCGCGTCCATCGGCCCCGAGGAAGCGCGCGGCCTGTCCCGGCGCGGGCAGCGCCGCGGCCTCGACCGGACCGCGCGCGACCACCCAGACCCGGCCGAGATCGGCGAGGACGTAGAGCGGCTCGGCCGGATCGGCGGCCGCCCCGACGCGCGCCCGGGTCTCGACGACGACCCCGCCCGCGGGCGCACGCAGCGGCACCGTGCGGCTGGCTCGACCCCCCGCGATCGACGCGTCGAGATCGCCCTCGGCGACCCCGAGCAGCAGGAGTCGCTCACGCGCCCGCGAGGCGAGCGACGCCGACCCTCCGTGCGCACCCTCCCAGTTCGAGGCGGCGAGCCACTCCTCCTCGGCCTGGACGATCGCCGGGGCGAACACCCACGCCAGCACGGTGCCCTGGCGAACCCTCGCCCCGGTCTCGCGCACGGGGGCGCGCTCGATGAAGCCGGGCGTGCGCACGCGGACCTCCGTCATCGCGCCCTGGCGGCTCTCCACGACCGCGCTCAGTCGCCGCGTCGTGCGGCCCGCGCCCCGCGCGACCGGCTCCGTCCCGAGGCCCGCGAGCAGGCGACGTTCCAGCGTGAGCATGACGGGCACGACCTCGGCCCGAGGCGGGGCGTCGTCGGCCTCGTCCGGTGCGTCCGCCCCTCCTTCGGGAATGGGCTCGAGCCGCATGCTGCAGATCGGGCACGTGCCCGGGTCCGCCGAGCGGATCTCGGGATGCATCGGGCAATGGAAGCGCGCCTCGCGCGCGGTCTCGGCGTGGGGATGGATCGCGAGCGTCCACCACGTGCCCGCCGCGAGCGCAGCGACCAGCGCGAGCAGGACCCAGCGCAGCGCCGCCATCAGCCGCAGCCCGGGGATCTCGTGACTCAACCCGGGGGCTCCATCGAGCGCGTCGCCGTCGACCGCGCTCTCGTCCAGGGCCGGTCCGTCGGAGTCCTTCCGGACGGGGTGCTCGGGGGTCGGGCTCACGGGGCCTCCACGGGGGTCGGGCGCGTCATCGCCTCGAGGTCGGCCCGGGCATGGGCGAGCGCGGCGAGGCTCTGCACCGTCTCGAGCTCCACCTCGTTCAGGACGCGCGCGGCGTCGAGCGAGCCACGCGCATCGGCGCCGCCCGAGGCGATCATCGAGAGGCTCGTGGCCAGGGCGTCGGCGGCCGCGGGGCGCGCCCGGAGGCGCAGGGCGGCGTGGCTGCGCCGGGCGACGCGCACAGCTCCGAGGGCCTGGGCGAGCTCCACGCGGACGCGTTGCACCCGGAACGTCAGGTCGTCTTCCTCGGCCTGCGCCTCGGCGCTCTGGGCCTCCTGCTCGGCCCGTCCGCCGCCCCACATCCACGGCACGGACATCGAGACCATGGCCCCGACGCCGGCGCGGGCTTGGGGCGTCTGCGCGTAGGTCGCGCGCACCATCCACGTGGGGAGCGAGGCCGACGCCTCGGCCGCCGCGGCCCGGGCGTGCGCGGCCCGGACCCGCGCGCGCATCGACGCCAGCTCGCCCCGCGCCTGCATCGCCGCGTCCACGAGGGCCTCGAGCGGTGGGTCCTGCGCTCCGTCGTCCGCAGGGAGCGCCGCCCCGTCCGGCGAGACGCCGAGGGCGGCGAGGGTCTCGCGCGCCTGCTCGGCCTGGGCCTCGAGCACCTCGCCCATCCCGGTGAGGCGCGCCCGGTCGAGGGCCAGGCGGCCGAGCTCCGCGAGCGGCTCGCCGGTGACGCTGCGCCGCGCCGCGAGCAGGGATTCCAGCCGGTCGAGGGCTTCGACCGAGGCCGCGAGCGCCGTGCGCGACGCCTCCGCCTCGGCCACCTCGATGCACGCGTGACGCGCATCGCCCCGCACCGCGCGGAGCCGCTCGTCGAGGGCGCCGAGCGCGGCGTCGGCTTCCTCGGCGCCGGCCCGGGCCCGCCCCTCGCGTGCCGCGCCAGGGGGGAGTTCCTGCGTGACCCCGACCATGTACATGCCCTCGCGATCGGCCCGGGACGGATCGCCGATCGGGAAGTCCCACACCTCGAGCGACACGGTCGGCGGCGGCAGGGAGGCCTCGGCTCGCCCCCGCGAGATCGCCGCCCGCGCCCGCGCGAGGGGCCCCGCCGCGGCGTCCATCGAGGGCGGTCGCCCCGCCTCGATCTCGGCGCACGAGACCGCCGCCGCCCCTCGATCGGCCCGCAGCTCCGGTGGTTCGTGCGGGATGGCCCGCGCCGCGACGAGCCGCTGTTCCGCGGCCTCGAGGCGCTGCCAGGCGCCCGCCGAGACGCATCCCCCGAGGACCGAGACCGCGCCGCATCCGAGGCCCGCCCACGCGAGTCCTGTCCGTGCGCGTGCGGCCGACCGACGCCCTCGCGCGTCGGCTGCGCCCCTCGGCTCGATCGCCGCATGGCCGCCCGGGGCGGGCCTTCCGCCCCCGTGTTCCTGTTCCATCCACGCCTCCATCGTCTCGAACTCGATGGGCGCGACGAAGCCTCGCCGCGCGCCCGGTGCGGACGACGGCTTCAGATCCGGTAGACGGAATGGCGGGCGTGCAGTCGGAGTCGAGGCCCGGCGCGGGCGGCATGGGCCGGGGGGAGACCCGTGCCCCGTGCACGAGGCCAGCGCCGCACGGTCGTGTCCGGCACCGGCAGCGTGAAGGCCAGCGGCGGCAGCACGGGCGGCGTGGCCATTCCCCCGGCGTCGGCGCTCGGCAGGCTCGGCGACACGCGGCTGTCGCAGCACGACGTGCGGAGCGCGGCGTGATCGGTGGGGGCCGGTGGGCAGCAGCAATGCGCCAGGGCCCGGCCCATCGGCGCGCACCAGACGTACGCGCGCCCCCCGAGCACCGCGCACGACACGAGGACGAACCCGAGCGCCGCGGCGAGCCATCGCCGCGTCATTCCTCGCATCCTCGGGGCCGTCCGCCGCACCGGCGAACCATGCGTGGATGCGCGCCCCGGTCAAGGCGGGGGCCCTCGCCGTCGGACGGACGCACGGCGCCGCAGGCCCACGGGCCGAGGCCCGTGACCCGGCCCTGGGACCACGCGAGAGGCGACCGCGCGCGCGGGCTCACGCGGCGGTCGGGGTCTGCAGGAGCGCCTCGAGCGTGGCGATCGGGATGGGCTTGGCGAGGTGCACCTCGAACCCGGCCGCGGCCGAGCGCGCCCGATCGGCCGGACCCGCGCATCCGGAGAGGGCCAGTAGGCGCACCGAGCGCAGGCGCTCGTCGTCGATGCACGCCCTCGCCACGTCGAGCCCGTGCAGACCGGGCAGATCCAGGTCGCAGAGGACGACGTCGGGCACCGCCGTCCGGATGCGCTCGAGGCCGGAGAGCCCGTCGTAGCGGACCTCGACGTCGTGCCCGCCCAAGGTGAGCAGCTCGCAGAGCATGTCCGCGGCATCGACGTTGTCTTCGATGACCAGCACGCGCCGTCGCGCCGCCGTCGGCGCGTCGAGGGCCCTCGAAGGTGCGCTCTCCTGCGCCGGGGCGACCGGTTCGTCCGGGGACGACAGACCGGGGAACGAGAGCCGGAACTCCGATCCCCGACCGGGCCCCTCGCTGGAGGCCGCGACCGAGCCGCCGTGCAGCTCCGCGATCCCGTGCACGACGGCCAGGCCGAGTCCGAGGCCGCCGCGGGCCGACCCACCCTCCGGCCGTCCCTGACGGAACGCCTCGAAGATCCTGGGGAGCGCCTCCGCCGTGATGCCCTCGCCCGAGTCGGCGACCCGGACGTGGGCGCGTTCCTCGCCCGGCTCGACCGTGACGTCCAGCGCCACGCGCCCGCCCGGAGGCGTGTGGCGCAGCGCGTTCTCGAGCAGATTCCCGAGGGCCTGGACGATGCGCTCCCGGTCTCCGTCCACGCGGGCCGGCGTCGGGCCGACGTGCACCTCGAGGGCGACGCCCTTCTCCTCGAACGCAGGTCGGTGGTCCCCGGCCACGTCGCGCGCGAGGTCCGCGAGGTCGAGTGGCTTGCGCGCGAGCGTCATCTTGCCGCGCTGCAGGCGGGTGAGGTCGAGCAAGTCGTCGACCAGCCGCTCGAGCTGTCCGGTCTGCCGCGTCAGGATCGTCCTCGCCGTGAGCGCCTGCGCGCTGCCCTCGGGGGCGCGCTCGAGCAAGGAGAGTCCGTGGCGGATCGGCGCGAGCGGATTGCGCAGCTCGTGCGAGAGCATCGCGAGGAACTCGGAGCGGTGCCGCTCGACGTCGCGGAGCGCGGCCTCGTGGGCCCTCCGCAGCGTGACGTCGCGTCCCGTGAGCAGGGTCGCCGGCTGGTTCTCGAACTGGATGGTCGTGGGGGTCGAGAGCTCGATCCAGATCGGGGTTCCGTCCCGGCGCCGCCAGCGAACGGACCCGGTGGGCAGGGCCGCCGCGCTGTTTCCGTCCGCGGTAGGAGGGTCAGGGTCGACGGCTCCGTCGTCCGTCTCCCGTTCGTCCGGCCACGAGAACGCCGCGAGCGCGAGCCCGCGGAGGGCCGTCCCGACCTCCACCCCGAGCGCCGCGGCGCTCGCCTGGTTGGCCCAGCGGATGACCCCGGAGCGCACGATCAACAGCGGGTCCGGGCAGGCCTCGAGGGCGCGGAACAGGTCCATGCTCTGGCGCAGGATCTCCGCCTGGTTGTCCTTCAGCGCCTGGTCGCGGGCGTCGCCGCGGCGCGCGAAGGGCCGCTCGGACCGGAGCGCGGAGCGGACCTCGTGCCAGGCCCCGAAGAGCCGCTGCCGCCAGGTCGGCCCCGGCGCGAAGACGGCCCGGAAGACCAGGCCGCGCGGGACCGGGCGCGCCTCGACCCGCTCCACGGCCACCCCGATCAGGTCCGGGATCTGCGTCGAGATGACCGACATGCAGCGCCAGAACGCGGGGCTGTCCCGAAGCCCCGGCTGCAGCGTCCACACGTGCTCCTGCGTCCGCGCATCGACGACGCGCACCTCCACGTTGGCGACGGGCAGCATGATCGTGTGGGTCCAGCTCGCGATCAGCGACATCGGCACGTGGGGATCGACGAAGCCGGCGCGCCACTTGGGAAGGACGTCGGGGGTGGCGGCGGGGAGCAGGCGCGCTGCGAACGCGTCGAACTCCCCGGGCGTCAGGCGGGACGCGATCCGCTCGATCAACTCCGCGTAGGTGTCCCACGGGACCCGGCCGACGAAGCTCGAGAACTCGGCGCGCGTCATCCCGAGTCCCTCGATCAGCGGCTCGGGCTCGAGCAACCCGTGAAGGCTCTCGAGGGCCATGCGCGAGACGAGGGTGGGGACCGTGTGCACCGGCGACTCCGATCGGGCGGCGCGGCCGCATCCGTGCCCTCTCGATTCTTAACGGATCGCGGGCCCCGGCGTTGAGCGTCCCGGCAAGCGCGCGGTGGGCACGCGCGGCCTCGATCCTCGACGAGGCGGGAGAGATGTCCGCGTTCGAGGAGATGAGAGCGCGTCGGACGCGAGCGCGGCTTGCACCCGAGTTGAGAACGCTTATCATCGGCCCGTGAAGTTGAGAATCATTCCCGCGTGGCGCGCACTCGTCCGCCGGCCCGTGCACTCGCTGGTCGCGCCCCGCTGGGCGCTCGCGGTCGTGGCGGGTCTGTCCGGCGCC
>CAIKNO010000116.1 GCA_903828805.1 uncultured Sandaracinus sp.
CGAGATGCCCGCGGCCGCGACGCCCGCGTTGTTGACGAGGACGTCGAGACGCCCGGAGACGCGCACGACGTGGTCCACCGCCGCCGTGACAGACTCCCCGCTGGTCACGTCGAGCGAGAGCACCTCGAGCGTCCCCCCGACCGCGCGCGCCTCTCGCTCCAGCGACGCGGCGGCCTCCGCGCGGACCCCGTCCACGTGCCGCATTCCCGCGAAAACCCGGTGCCCACGGCGCGCCAGTTCGAGCGCTGCGAGGCGCCCGAATCCGCTGCTGGTGCCGGTGATCAGGATCGACTGCATCAAGACTCCCCATCCCGCGCGGGGACGTTCGAAGCGCCGAAGATACCGCTCGAAGACGACCTGTCCACGCGGGTCATCGAAGGAGCCCCGCGAGCGCGTCCCCCACGGCGGCCGCGCCTGGGACCCCGGCCACCGCGGCCTCCCGTGCCAGCGCCTCGGCCCTCGCGAGGGCATCCTCGAGCTCCCCACGCCGCGCGGCCCATGCTGCACGCTCGCGCTCGAGGGCGCCGAGCCGGAGGTGAAGCTTCACGCGGGCGTGCACCTCCTCGAGCTGGAATGGCTTGGACAGGTAGTCCGACGCGCCCGACCGAAACGCCTCCACCTTGTGCGAGGCATCGTCGGCCGCCGAGAGGAAGACCACCGGGATGTCGCGGAGCGCGGGGTCCGCCTTGAGCAGCGTGCACAGCTCGAACCCGCTCATCTCCGGCATGTTCGCGTCGAGCAGGACGAGGTCCACCGGCAGCGACTTGAGCAACTTCAAGGCGGCCTTGCCGCTCGTGACCGGCCGGGGCGAGAACCCGAAGCCGAGGAGCATGTCGGCCAGCACCCAGAGGTTCTCGGCGACGTCGTCGATGAGCAGGATCGTGCCCTTCGTGGCGTCGGCGCTCATCGGACGTCCTGCGCGCGGCCCGGGGCGACGACGGTCGGAGCATGCATTCCACATCGCTACCCGAGCGAAGGGCTCGAAGTCAATCGGCGAACGCGGCGGGCCCGCCGGCCAGGGCATCACCCCCGCGCGAGAAACGCCTGGATCGAGCCGAGGGCGACGGCCTGGGCCCGCGCGAGCGCCATCACCGCCGCCTCGAGGGCCGCCGCGTCGGCGCCGGCCCGCGCGGCGATCTCGACCTCGCTGGCGAGGTCCGCGACCTCGGAGGCACCGATCGTCGCCGCGGCCCCCTTGAGCGAGTGCGCCGCGTGGGCGACCGCGACGAGGTCCGAGGCTCCGATGGACGCCGCCAGCTTCGCGGGCGTGCCGGCGTGGTCCTGGGCGAACATCCCCAGCACGCGACGGTAGAGCGACGTGTTGCCGCCGAGCCGTTCGATGCTGACGTCGACCTCGAGGCCGTCGAGCCGCGGCGGCGGCGAGACCGCGCGCTCCGACGCGGCCCCGACGGGCACGACCGCGCGCGACTTCGAACGCTGCGCCCACCGGGCCACGGTGGCGTAGAGGACGGGGCGATCGATGGGCTTGCTGAGGTGATCGTCCATCCCGGCGGCCAGGCAGCGATCCCGCTCCTCGAACATCGCGTGGGCGGTCATGGCGATGATCGGCAGCGCCGCGAAGCGTGGCTGCGCGCGGAGCCTGCGGGTGGCCTCGAGGCCGTCCATCACCGGCATCTGGAGATCCATCAGCACGAGGCGGTAGGGATCGGCGGGGTCCTCCCGATCGAGTCGCTCGAGCGCCTCCTGGCCGTTCGCGGCGACGTCCACCCGAGCACCCACGGCCTCGAGCAGCTGCACGGCGACCAGCCGGTTGAGCTCGACGTCCTCGACCAGCAGGAGCCGCACCCCCGCGAGCACGTCGATCGCGGCCGCTGCGGACGGCCGCTGCGGGGCGCTCGGCACCGCGCGGAACACACCCACGAGCGCATCGACGAACGCCGACCGGGTGAACGGCTTCTGGAGCGCGCCGTCGGCCCCCTCGGCGTGGGCGCGCGTCGGCAGGTCGCCCTGTCCGTGCGCCGACACCACGAGCACCGCGGGAGGGCGCTGCAGGCGGAGGTTGCGCTTGATCATCCGGGTCGCCACGAGTCCGTCGAGGCCGGGCATCCGCCAGTCCATCAGGACCAGCCCATACGGATCGCCCACCTCGTCCGCCTGAAAGACCGCCTCGACGGCGCGGGCCCCATCCGGGACCTGGTCGATCCGCACGGGCAGGCGGCGCAGCTGGTCGACGAGGACGGCGCGCGCGGCCTCGCTGTCGTCGGCGACCAAGATCCGCGCGCCCGCGATCCCCGCCGGCACGATGGCCTCGTACGCCACGGAAGCCTCGCCGAAGCGGGCCGTGAAGAAGAACGCGCTGCCCCGACCGGCTTCGCTGCACACGCCGATCTCGCCGCCCATCCGCTCGACGAGGTGCTTCGAGATGCTCAGCCCGAGGCCGGTGCCGCCGAAGCGCCGGGTCGTCGAGTCGTCGGCCTGCGCGAACGGAACGAAGAGCCGCGCGGACTGCTCCGGCGTCATGCCGATGCCGGTGTCCTGGATCTCGAAGCGCAGCAGCCCGCCCGACGGGCCATCGGCGTCCGAGCGCGAGACGCGCACCTGCACGCTCCCGCGTTCGGTGAACTTCACCGCGTTGCCGGCGAGGTTCGTCAGCACCTGCTGGAGGCGCAGCGGGTCGCCGACCAGCCGGTGCGGCACGTCGCCCGCCGTGTGCACCAGGAGTTCGATGCCCTTGCTCTCGGCGCGCTGCGCGACGAGGACGCACACGTTCGAGAGCACCTCGTCGAGCAGGAACTCGACCTTCTCGAGGCGCAGTCCGTCCGCCTCGATCTTCGACAGATCGAGCACGTCGTTGAGCACACCGAGCAGCGAGGTCGCCGCGCCGTTCAGCTTCGCGATGTAGTCGTGGGCGCGCGGCGGAAGGTCCGGCATCCCGAGCGTGAGCTGCGCCAGCCCGAGGATCGCGTTCATCGGGGTGCGGAGCTCGTGGCTCATGTTCGCCACGAACGTCGCGCGGGCCTCGGCCGCCACCTCGGCGGACCGCTTGGCGGCGCGGAGCTCGCCCTCGAGGCGCACCCGCGCGGTCTCGTCCCGCATCACCGTCAGCACGAAGCGGGAGCCGGCGAGGGTCACCCGACCCGAACGCACCGAGGCGTGGGCGAGCGTGCCCTCGGGGAGGTGGATCTTCGCGTCCAGGGCACACGGCACACCGTCCAGCAACGACGGCCACGCCGCAGCGAGCGCTGGCCAGTCGTCTTCGTGCACGAAGGCCCTCAGCCCCCGGCTCCGGGCCGCCGCGTCGGTCAGCGCGAACACGGCCTCGGCCGCGCGGTTCAGCTCGAGGATGACCCCGTCGAGATCGTGAACGAACCACGGGTCGGCGACCGCGTCGAGGACGGTCCGGGCGTGGTCCTCCGGATGGCGGAGGGCCCGCTCCGTCAGCGCGTCTCGGTCGAGATCCCGCTTGAGCGCCACGAAGCCGAGCGTCTCTTCGCCCTCCCGCACCGGGGCGAGGACCGCCTCCTGGAACGAGAGCGAGCCGTCCGCCCGCTGCCCGACCATCGACCCGCTCCACGCGCGCCCCTCGCGCAGGGTCGCCATGATCTCGCGGTAGAACGCGGGGTCGTGGGTGCCCGCGCGGAAGAGGTCCCCGGTCGTGCGGCCGACGACGGACTCCGGCGCATGCCCGGTGACCCGCGCGAACGCGGGATTGACCGCGAGGAGCCGGACGGACGTGTCGACGATCTCCACCGAGGCGGTCTCGATCTCGAGGAGGGTCTCGAGCGCGCGCTCGAAGAATCGACCTCGCCCGAGCGGGCCGCGATGCACGCCCCGCGCGGCCTGCGCGCTCAGTCCGTCCCGCAGCGCGGCCCCATCGTCAGGCCAGGAGACCCAGTGCGCGAGGTGCCCGTCCGGGCCGAGATCGAGGGCCGGCGCGCCCACCGCCAGCGACCCCACGACGAGGCTCGGACCCACCCCGCGCTCGGCGCCCACCGACGCCGCATCGACCACCACGAGCGCCGACGGGGGGACCGCCTCCCCGGGCCCGTGCACGCCGAGCACGAGGCACCCCGCGTCGTCGAGCCGGGCCTTCGCCTGCTCGATCCACGCAGGGTCGCTCGAGACGAGCCTGAGGGTCGGCCCGCTCACGCGCTCCAGCAGGGGAACGCCGCGAGCGACGCCGCCCACCGAGCGAGGGACGGGTATGCCTCCAGCGAGGGCAGGCCCCACGACGTGCGCGCCTCGACGATCACGTAGGCCGCGAAGTCCGCGACGGTCAGGCCGCACGCGGCGAGGTAGGGGTGCGTCGCGAGGTGCGCGTCGAGGAGCGCGAAGCACGCCTCCACGTCGGGCCGAGCCCGGGCGAGTGTGGCCTCGTCGGGCGCGCCGATGCCGAAGAAGGGCTTGATCACGTTCTCGAAGAGGAACGTGTCGGTCGGGCGCGCGAAGCGTCCGCCCGTCCATGCGATCCATTTGTCCATGTCCGCGCGGTCGCGGGGCGCCGTCGGCACGAGGGGGCTGCCCGCCTTCGCGGCGAGGTAGGTCATGATCGCGGTCGACTCCCACAGCGCGAAGTCCCCGTCGACGAGGACCGGGACCTTGCCGTTGGGGTTGAGCGCGAGGTACGCGGGGCTGCGCTGCTCGCCCGCGCCGAGGTCGACGGCGACGAAGTCGACGGGCGACGAGAGGTGGCGCGCCATGGCGACCGCGCGGCGGGCGTTGTGGGAGGCGGGGTGGTGATAGAGCTTCATCGACGGGCCTCGGGTCTCTCCGTGAGAGAGGACCCGACGCGTCCCGCGCGCGATGCGCGACGGCCCGACGTGATCTCCCCCACCGAGGAGGGACGTTTTCACGAGAGGGCGGGCCCGGTCAATCCCGCAGACTCGTTCGGCGTCGCCCGCCGTGTGGAAGCACACCGCGGGGCGCCGACCCCCGAACGCGCACGAGGGCCGCGTGCCGTCACGGGGCTCCCGTCGACACCCGCGCCCCGACACGGGACACTCCCCCGCACGCCCATGCCGTCGAAGCACGCCCTCCCTCTGCTGCTGGCGCTCGGGCTCATCGCCCCGGCGTGCGCCAGCGCACCCCCCGAGGAGCCGGGCGACGCCAGCCTCGACGCGGCCCGGCCGGACGCCCAGGGACCGCCGCCCCGCGATGCGGCGCGCGACCTCGACGCGAGCACCGTGCCCGACGCCCGCACCGACCTCGACGCGAGCGCCGCGCCCGACGCCCGCGCCGACCTCGACGCCGGGCCGCCCCTCGAAGGACCGTGGGAGCAGCCTCTCTCGCCCTCCAGCCTTCCGAGCGCCCAGCTCAACGTCAGCGCCGACACCTGGCGCGGCTGGCAGTTCGCGAACCTGCTCCGGGGAACCCAGGCGTGGCTGCTCGACACCTCGGGCGCGCCGCTCGACGAGGCGGCCGCCGACGCGCGCGCCGCGGGCGTCACGCTCGACGCGCACGGCTGGCCGACCGCGCTGCCCGATCACACCGAGATCCAGATCCACACCGGGTACACGGCCGGCGAGGCGGTCGATCCGTCGAACGGCCGCAGGTCTCCGACCTACCTGCACGGCGTGTTCGTCCTGACCTGGGAGGGCACCGGCACGGTGCAGCTCCTCCCCTCGATCAACGACGGGGTCGGCGAGCACGTCCTGTCCTCGACCCCGAACCGGATCGTGCTCCGCATGGACACGCCGTTCGAGTACGAGATCGTCCGCATCACCCGGAGCGCGCCGGACGATCCGGTGCGCGGGCTCCGCCTGTGGGCACCGGAGCGCGACGGCGCGGGGCTCGCGCTCACCGACGCATCGGATCTGCGGCCCGGCCACGTCGAGGGGAGCCTCGAGCCTCTACCCGGGGCGCCCGAGCCGCGCTTTCACCCGATCTTCCTCGACCATCTGCGCCAGGCGCCGGACGCCGGTGTGCTCCGCTTCCTCGGCTGGTTGACCATCAACGGCATCACGGACGAGCGCCCGGTGACCTGGGCCGATCGCGGCGATCCCGACGCGGCGGTGCAAGGGCTCGCGGTCATCGACGGTCGCTGGGGGCGGCATCCGGTCCCTGCGTTCCGAGATCGCCTGGGCTACCCGTACGAATGGCTCGTGGCCCTCTGCAACGAGACGGGCCGCGACCTCTGGCTGCAGGTGCCTCACACCGCGACCCCCGAGCTCGCGCAGGCGCTGGCCGCCGAGGTGGCGCGGACCCTCCGACCGGAGCTGCGGGTGTGGGCGGAATTCTCGAACGAGCTGTGGAACGCGGCGCCGCCGTACATGCCCCAGCGGCGACGCGCGATGGCGCGCGCGGCCGAGCACTTCGGCGTGGACGAGGCCGCGGTCGACACCGCCCAGCTGGCCTGGGGTGCGGGCCGTCTGCAGGCCGAGTTCCTCCGCACGTTCGAGGACGCGTGGCGCGAGGCCGGCCAGTCCGACGGGCGGCTCGTCAACGTCGCGTCCGGCTTCGCGGCGGTGCCGGAGTTCAACCGCGGGGTGCTCGAGTCGATGCGCGAGGTGGACCCCACGCTCCCCGAGGTCCTCGCGGTGTCGAACTACTTCGGGCACGACACCCAGGGCGAGGTCTTCGCGCTCCATCCGTTCGGCGCGGCCCCGGGCGCATGGCCCGACGCGCTCTTCGAGGCCACGGCCTCGACCGTGCGCCGCACCCTGCACGAGGCCTTCGGCGCCTGGGCGCAGAGCGGGCGGATCGCGCAGGACCTGGGGCTGCCGATGGTGTCCTACGAGGGCGGTCAACACATGCTGCCCTTCGGCTACGGAGATCGCACGAACCCCGCCCACGTCGACTTCATGGACTTCCTGTTCGCGTTCCAGCGCAGCGCCCGGATGGGCGCGCTCTACCGCGAGCAGTACGCGTTGTGGAGCGCTGCGGGCGGACGCACGCCGAGCCTGTGGATGGACCTCGGGACGTGGAGCTTCTGGGGCACATGGGGCGCCAAGGAGTACGTCACCCAGACCCGGGGGGAGAGCCCGAAGTGGGACGCGTTCTGCGGATGGGGCGAGACGCAGCGCGGGGTCCGCGCCCCGCACGACGCGCTCGGCACGCGGCCCGTGATGACGCCCGCGCGGCAGACCGGCGAGGCCGGGCGTCCCTTCGACGGCGTCATCGAGGCGCTCGGAGGAGACGGTCCGGTCGCCCTGTCGCTGCTTGGCGGCGCACTGCCGCCGGGTCTGACGCTGCGCGACGAGGGGTTCGGGCATGCGCGGATCGAGGGCACACCGAGCCGCGCGGGCGTGTTCCACGCCGTGCTGCGGGCGCGCGATGCGGACGGCGACGTCGACGACGCGCGCCTCGAGATCACGATCGATCCCGCGGGGCTCGCAGGCCACGCGATGCTGGTGTTCCGCGGCACCGATCTGCCCGCCTCGGTGCTCCCCGACGGCACGCCGAACGGACGCTACGACCCGACGCGCGCCACCGAGCGCCTCGACGGAGGCGCCCGGCTCTGCGTGCCGTTCTCGCCCGACGCGCCGCTGTTCGCGACCGAGTTCCTCGGGTCGGGCGTGCTGCCCGCCACGGGGCCGCTCGCCGTCCTCGGCGGCTGGTGCGCGCGGGCGCTCGAAGGGTCGACCCGCGTCGGACCGGCGGAGCTGAGCAGCTGGACGGGCCTGCGCGAGCGCCAGTTCATGAGCTGGATCGGGGACCTCGCGGGGCCCTCGTCGTTCGACGCCGTGCTGCTCTGGCCGCGGGCGCAGTTCGAAGCGCTCGGGGGCACGGGCCGCCACGCGTTCGGCGCCGACGCCTCGACCGCGACGCTGCAGGCGGACCTCACGGGACTCGTCGGGGACGGCAAGAACGAGCTCCACTTCGTGGTGGTGCACCGCGAAGGCGGGGCCGACGTCTGGTACCTCTCGGAGGCCGCGTGGCGCGCCCCCTTCCTCGGCGACGGAGTGTTTCGCATCGAGGACTTCTCGGGATCGAGCCTGCCGGGGCGCCGCTTCGCGCGCATCGACCCGCCGACCGGCACCGAGGTCTCGCTGCCGACCACGGGGCTCGTGTTCGGTCCGGTCTCGTTCGACGACGTGCAGGCGGTCGGCCTCTTCTACCGAGGCACCCGGTGGCGCTGGCACCACGGCTTCGCGTTCCGACGCTTCTTCGCCCTCGGAGAGCGGCGGTGACGCGGAGATGGCGCGTCGCGCTGCTCCTGATCGGCGTGACCGCCTGCGCGGAGAGGGCCCCTGCGGTCGTCGCCCGTGACGCGTCGGTCGGAGACGCTCGGCCCAGCGTCGGCACCTCGACCGGGGCGCCCGGACTCTCCGGCGGGAGCACGCGCCCGGGGGCACGGGGGGACGCCTGCCGCGCGCGATGGCTCGTCCTCTTCGACCGGTCGAGGAGCATGGAGGCCCCGTGGACCTCGGCCGATGGGACGACCGCGCCGCGGTACCGGGTGGCGGCCGAGGCCGTCGAGGCCGCGGTCTCGACCCTGGCGGACAGGCTCGAAGTCGGCGCCGTTCTCTTCCCGTCGCGCGAGGGATCGGGGCGAGGCGCGTGCGATGCGGTCGATCCGATCGAGTCGCAGTTCCCGTACCAGCCCGGGACCTCGTTCCTGGGGGCGTGGGCTGCGCGCTGGGCCTCCGCCGACCTGCTCGGCTCGACGCCCCTCGACGCCGCGTTCGACAGCGCGGACGCCGCGCTTTCGGCCGCGGGACCGGGGACGGCGGTGGTGCTGCTGACCGATGGCGAACCCACGTGCACCGGTGCGACGCCCGCCGCCGTGCGCGCGGCGGCGTGGCGGGCGCGGGGCATCGAGACCTGGGTGCTCGGGCTGCCCGGGTCGGCCCCGGGCAGAGCCTGGCTCGACGCGGTGGCGGAGGCCGGGGGGACGGGGAGCGCGCGCTCGGTCGACGACGCCGCGGGGCTGGCGGCGGACCTCGCCCGCATCGTCGGCCGGGCGGTCGAGCAGGCCTGCCCACCGTGAGCCCCGTGCCCGGTGACGGAGGTGTTCGATCGCCCGCGACGGCGAGCTGTCTTCAGCCCACCGACCGGCGCCGCTCGCGCTCGAGGTACGCCAGCGCGCCGAGGAACATGAGCGACCCCGCGCCGCTGCCGAACGCCGGTCCGCCCCACAGGGCCATGGGCGTGGGCCGCCTGCACACCGATGGGTCGTCCGGGAGGAAGACCATCTCGACCGTTTGCCCGACCGAGAGGTCATACGCGGAGATGACGCACGCGCCGGGAAGAGCGCCATCGACGGTCACGTGCGCGACGGCCCGACGGCGTCCACGCGCGCTGCGTCGCTGCTCGATGCGCTCGACGCGACCCTCGGCGCGGACGCCGTGCTGCACGAGGCGCACGGAGTCGCGCAGCTGGTAGGCGCTGAGGACGACGAGGCAGAGCCCCACGATCGACATCGCGAACGCCGCCGAGCGCCGGTCACGGGGCGTGCGACTCATGGCCCGAACCGCGGGACCAGAGGCTCTCGAACCACGACGGGCACCTTCGCCGGATGAGCGCTCATGGAGCACGACGTGTACCGGACCTTCCCACGACGTCGCAAGCCGAACGCGTGCGGAGCGCGCCGGATCGCGTGTCGGACCGGTTCCGTGCGAGC
>CAIKNO010000117.1 GCA_903828805.1 uncultured Sandaracinus sp.
CCGACCTGGGGCCCCGTGCTCACGCCATGGACGCCGGCCGGGCTCGGCGATGGACTGACCTGGCAGGTGCGCGCCTCGAACCTCGTGCCCTGCGGGGACCCGTTCTACTGGACCAGCTTGATCAGCAGCCCGTCGATCAACTTCCGTAGCATTCAATGCAGCGGGTGCGGGGACGGGATGCTCGCGCTCGACGGCAGCGAGCTCTGCGATGATGGGAACGGTCTCAACTCCGACGCGTGTCTGAGCACGTGCGTGCCCGCCCGTTGCGGCGACGGATTCGTCGAGGTCGGAGTGGAGGGCTGCGACGACGGCAACCTCGTCGACGGGGATGGCTGCTCGGCGGCCTGCGTCCGCGAAGCGCGCGACGCCGGCATGCCGGTCGATGCGGGCACTCGGATCGATGCAGGCTTCGATGCGGGCATGATGAGCATCGACGCGGGTCGGCCTGTGGACGCGGGCCGTACGCTGGATGCGGGTCGGCCTGTGGACGCGGGTCGGCCTGTGGACGCGGGTCGGCCTGTGGACGCGGGGCGGCCTGTGGACGCGGGCCGTCCGCTGGACGCTGGCCGTCCGCTGGACGCCGGGGTCTCGGCGGACGCCGCCGTCGTGGTCGATGCCTCGATGGTGGTGGACGCGCAGGTGTCCCTCGACGCCGAGATTCCCCTCGATGCCGAGTCCGACGCCTCGGTCGACGCGGCGGTGGGTCGGCGCGACGCGGGCGTCACGCCCGTCAGGCCGCGCACGTGCAGTTGCTTCGTGGTCGGCGCGCGCGGCGGCGACGCCCACGCGCTGTGGGTGCTCGGCGCACTCCTTCCGCTCGTCGTGCGACGTCGCCGTCGGCGCTGAGCCGGAAACTGGAACTGGCGGGTCACCGGGGCGCGCCGCGCCCCGGTGCGTTCAGGGCTGGTACTCGGCCACCGAATGAACCGGATGCAGGGTCTCGTAGACCCGCGCGAGGTGGACCCGCACCCGGTCGTCGGCGACCGCCTGCGACGCGACGTCGTAGAGCCAGCGCGCGAGCCGCTCGCTCGTCGGCGCGAACGGAAAGACCGCCACCTTCATCCCGCCCGGGTAGTGGTTCGCGGCGCCCGCGAGGCCCGTGACGTTGCCGGCCGTCGTGGGGGCTGGCGCCGTCCGGCTCGCGAGCAGCGCCGTGCCCACCGTGGCGAGGCCGGCTTCGATCTCCTCGAACGTGTCGGCGCCGACGGCGAGGCTGTGATCGAGCAGGAGATGGCAGGGGTTGAGCACCCGCTCCCTCAGCACCGCGAAGTCGACGACGAACCCGGTGGCGTCGAGGGTCTCGGCGGCGAGCTCGACCTCGAACTTCCACGTGTGCCCGTGGATGTTGATGCACGCGCCCCCGTGCGCACGCACGTGGTGGGCGAAGCTGATGTCGACGGACTTGCGCACCCGATACATCGAAGACCCTCGGAAAAGCCGCGCACACTACACCGGGACGGGCCCTCCGGCGAGGGCCCCGCTGCGGTGGTCATCGGACCCGCTCCGTTCCGCGCGTCGAGGGGCCGACATCGCGGATCCCGACCTCGAAGTCGCGCCCGCGCAGGCGCCGGGGCCACGGCTCAGCGCGGCGTCGGTGCGCGCGTGTCCATCGTCGCCCGGCCGCCGGTCCCATCGGCGAAGCTGAGCAGGAAGGACGAGTCCTCGTCGCCTCCGAAGATGGCCGACCAGTGTTCGACGACGGCCAGCATGGCGTCGGGGGCGGGCACCCGGGTCACGAGCACGAACGCAGCGCGGAGCGCGCGGGCCTCCGCGGGAAGCGGCGGGCGGGCGCCGTGAAGGGCCACGATCTCGGCGGTCGTGATCTCCCGGACCCCGCTCGCTTCCATCACGAAGGGGTCGCCGAAATCCACCGGCAAGGCATCCCGCAGGACGAGGATCGGGCTGGGCACCTCCTCGATCGGGAGCAACCCCATCAAGTAGAGCTCCATCGGCGCGTAGGGAACGCCGTCTCCGCCCTGCTGGTTGGGGTTGAACGGCGCGACGGTGAAGCGCGCGAACCCGCCCGCGCCGACCGGGCACGCCGCGAGGGTCCCGCCCCCCTCGCACGCCAGCGTCGCCGCGTCGAAGCCGCCGTGCTGACCGTGAACACTCGAGACGCCCCAATGCGCGCCCCAGTTTCGCTCGCGGTCCACCCCGAAGCCGAACGAGCCATCGAGGAACACGGACCAGCGGTGCAGGGTCTCGTGCAGCGTCGGTCCGTTGCCCACGCTGTTGCGGTTGAGCGCGATGGCCCCCTGGAGCCGCCCTGCGCTCCCGAACGAGGGGTCGGCGAACGCGGACGGAAGCCCGAGGTAGGGTTCGGCCGGGTGGTGCACGGGGCGGTAGCGCCCGGCGGCCGCGTCGGGACCGACGTCGTTCTCCGAGACCAGGTAGAGGAAGTCGTAGTCGTCGCCGAACACCTCGTAGAACGCCCGCCCGGCGACCGCGAGCCCATCGTCCGAGCCTCCTGCCAGGAAGGCTTCCACCTGCACTGCCGCCTCGGGGTTCACGAGGTTCACCGCATGCGCGGTCACGCGGACGTGATCGGGCAAGACACCGGCGGCCCCGTCGCGTGCAGACCCTGGGCCCTGCGCGTCCGCGACCGAGCCGTCGATCGCAGGCTCGACGTTTCCGCCGCAGCCGAACAGCCCGAGCATCCCCCACATCGAGACCACCGCGCGCTTCATCCCGCGAGCGTCGTGCCCACGGGCGAAGGAAGCAAGCGGTGCGTTCCGCGCCCCCGCAGGACGCGACGTCGGCCGCGTCGGAGGCTGGGATCCGCCCCCTTTGCGGGGCCGCACGGGGGACCACATCGCCCTCAGGCGCGCCCGACCCGGACCCCGTCCGTGCCCACCGATGCATGCCTCGAGGAGAAGAGCCGAATGGACGTCAACGAAGCCACCTGGGACCGCGCGTCGAGGATCGTGATAGGTCTCGGCCTTCTGACGTTGACTTTCGTGGGTCCGCGGAGCCTGTGGGGGCTCATCGGCGTCGTCCCTCTGGTCACCGGCGTGACCGGGTTCTGCCCCCTCTACCGTCTCTTCGGCATCCGGACGTGCCCGACCGAGACCAAAGGATGATTCGATGACGAGCGACGAACTACGAGCGATGGTCGCGGCCCAGTCCCAGGGCGCGGCGGCGCTGAACCTGGCGTTCGTCGGCATCGCGAACGGACTCTTCGACGTGTTCGAGCGGGCGTGCAGCGTCGAGGCGGCGGCGGAGCGCGCGCGCGTGGATCCAGGCTACCTGCGTCGCTGGTGCGAGGCGGCGTATGCGTTCGGGTACCTCTCACACGCCGAGGGCCAGTACGAGGTCACCGAGCTCGGCCAGCTCTTTCGCCCCTCCGCGCCCGGCACGCTCATGCCCGCGGCGGTGCAAGCCGCCCTCGGCGCCCACATGATGGAGCGCGCGGCGGGGTTGATGAAGACGGGGGAGCGCCCCGGGGAGTCCGTGCTCGCGGAGCGCGCGTCGGTGTTGCCGTGGTTCGGCCCGATGCTCGAGGCGGGCTTCGGCCCCGTGCTCGCCCGCGAGGTCCTGCCGCGCGTGGACGTATTCCGGGACGTCGATGCCCGCGGCGGGGTCGTCGTCGATCTCGGTTGCGGGAACGGGTGGTACCTCCGAGCGCTCGTCGAACGTTTTCCGAACCTGCGCGGCGTGGGCCTCGATGGCTTCGAAGAGAACATCCGTCAGGCCGACGCGCGCGCCCGGGAACTCGGCTTCTCGGACCGGCTCCGCTTCCGCGCGGGGGACCTCTTCTCCTTCGTCC
Organism: uncultured Sandaracinus sp.; assembly: GCA_903828805.1. Classification (GTDB taxonomy): domain Bacteria; phylum Myxococcota_A; class Polyangia; order Polyangiales; family Sandaracinaceae; genus Sandaracinus. The sequence continues at coordinate 3,767 of CAIKNO010000117.1, forward strand.
CCGACGAGCCCGTCGACGTGTTCGTGATGAACCGCGCGCTGCACCACGTCTGGCACGACGAGGCGACCGTGTTCCGTCTGCTGCACGATAGCCTGCGTCCTTCCGGTTCAGCCGTCATCTGGGAGCCGGCGTGGCCGGACACGCTCGAGGCGCTCCGCGCTCCGCGCCTTCGCCCGATGGCGTTCCAGAACCTCAGCGAGCACGTGCAGGGGAACCACTTCCTCCGCCCCGAGGAGATCGAGGCCGCGTTCGGGCGCGTCGGCATGCAGGCGCGCACGCACCGCTTCGGCGACGGGGCCGAGGCCCTCGTCGTCGGGACCCGCGCGTCCTGACGGGCCTGGACCCTGCGGGCGAGCCATGCTCTCGTTCGATCGGCCGGGTCCGATCGACGCGTCTTTCACCCCCACGCACGACGAGGTCCCTATGTGTCGCCGGATCACCTGCGCCAGCTGCGGCAAGCCCACCTGGGCCGGATGCGGAGCGCACATCGAGCAGGTGCTCGGTGATGTCCCGAAGGCCGAGCGCTGCTCGTGCCGCGACGAGGCGGCGGCCGGCACCGGAGGGGCCCCCTCCGCGGGGCCGAGCGGCTCGATCCTGGGGCGCCTCTTCGGCCGCTAGCGGTCCGCGGGCGGAGGGGGTCGGGGGTGCGGGCTGCGCGAACGCGCCGAGCCCGCGCCCCGGGTGCCTGGACCGGCCTACCAGGTCTCGCGGAACGGGCGGGCCTCGACCTCGAACGACCAGGCCGAAGGGTCCTGGGCCGTGAGGCGAAACGCGGTGTCGGCGACCGCGTCCGGGGCGATGAAGAACTCGTCCGGCTTGTCCTTCATGAACGCCCGGGTCCGCGGAAGATCGACGACCCCGTCGACGATGATCAACGCGACGTGGATCTTCTGCGGCCAGAGGTGCCGGGCCATCGACTCGGCCAGGGCCCGCTGGGCCGCCTTGGCGGGCGCGAACGCGGCCGTGCGCGCCACGCCGCGGCGCGACGCCGTGGAGCCGATGACGACGAGGTTCCCGCCGCCGCGGCCCTTCATCTGCGGGATCGCCTTCTGCGCGCAGACGAGCAGCCCGAGCGTGTTCACGCGGAAGGCGCCCTCGAGGGCTGCGGGGTCGATGTCCTCGACGGTGCCCCAGACCCCTCCGCCGGCGTTGTAGACCAGCGTGTGGACGGGACCCAGCTCCCGCTCGATCGCGTCGAACGTCTCGGCCACCGACGCCGCGTCCGTCACGTCGCAGGCGTAGGCCCGCGCGCCGGGCAGGCTGGCCGCGAGGGCCTCGCTCGTGCCGGTGGTCCGCGCGAGCAGCGCCACCGCATGACCTTCGCGGGCGAACCGTCGGGCCAGCGCGGCGCCGTTGCCGGGGCCCACACCCACGACCACACAGACCTTCTTCTCGTCCATTCGCACTCCCTTCGCTCGATCGTTCAGCGGCCCGCGAGCGCCCGGGCATGGCGCCGCCCGTCTCCGCGCGACGGACTCACACCCGCCCGTCTCGGCGCAGTTGCGCCGCGACCTCTCGGATCGTCGCCTCGCCCCGCGCGAGCGACGCTTCGTTCGTGTGCACGGAGTGGCTGCCGAGGACCAGCCGATGCGGGTGCGGCGCCGCGCTGCCGACGAGCATGCGAGAAGGTTCGAGGGCGTCGATGACGAGCTCGCCGTTCGAGGCGTCGAGCACGACCAGCTCCTCGCGCACGGGCTCGCCCGCGACCCGGGCTGCGCCGCGGTAGACGAACGCCCACCCGACTGTATGGTCGGGCGGCGGTGTGAAGCGCCACGTCTCGCCCGCATCGAGCACCACATCGAGGTAGGTCATCGACGACGGCGCGGGGATCGGATGGACGCAGCCGCCGAAGTCGCCGAGCAGGACGCGGACCTGGCCCACCTGCGGCACCTGCGTCGGGGCGACGTAGATCCCCTCCGGCGGACCGTTCTCGAGCGAGGGCGGGAGCGCCACCCAGAGCTGGAAGGCGGTGGTGGTCTCGCGCCGCGGATGCACGAAGCCCTGGTGCCAGGTGCCTTCGCCCGCCCTCATCCACTCGAGCCCCGTCGCCTCGACGACGCCCTTCTGGCCCGCGGTGTCCTCGTAGGCCGCATCGGCGTCGAGGGCGTACGTCAGCGTCGCGATTCCGGAGTGAGGGTGGAAGCCAAAGCCCGCGCCCTTCGGTACGGGACCGTGGACGAAGTCGAGGAACACGAAGGGCTTCAGCCGCGCGCCGAGGTCGCCCGGACTGACCATCCGGCGGATGAAGCCGTGCTGCGTTCCCCGCGTGCGGTGCTCGATGTGCCTCATCGAACTCCGAGCGGCGCGCTCTGGACGAGGCCCTGGGCCTGCGCCCACCGCCGCACCGCGTCGTCCTTCGTCGGCAGGGGACCCAGGAGCGCCTCGTGCAGCGCGGCGTCGGCGACGTACCGACCATGCCGGAAGTACAGGAACATCTTCCCGAGGTCGCGGACGTCGTGGTTGAACGTGCCGACGACCGCCGTCACCGTCTTCAGGACCCACCACGGAACGATCGTGCGAGCGAGCGTGCGGTGGGTGATGGAGGCGATCGTGTCCGCCAGCTCCGCGTTGCTGAGTGGGCCCGTCGACCATCCGACGTCGACCGTTCGCCCGACGATCTTCTCGTCGGCGAAGGCCGCGTTCACGAGGGACTCCGCGAGGTCCGGCGTGTAGGTCCACGACCACCGGGTCCGGGACGCATCGCCCATCCCCATGTACTTGTTCTTCTTGACGTTCGCAGCCACGAAGTCATCGGCCTGATCGAGGAAGGCGCCGGGGCGCACCGCGACGAAAGGCACCCCGAGCCTGCGCAGCGCGGCCTCCGCCTCCGCCTTGTCGACAAAGTGCTGCACGCCCTGGGCGTCGTCACACTGGAGGATCGAGTTCAGAACGTAGCGTCCGACCCCGGAACGCTTCGCGGCCTCCGCGAGGTTCACGTTCCCGACGCGATCGATGTCCGACGAATCGGACTTCCTCCGCTTGGTGTACCCCGCCGCGCACGAGATCGCGGCGTCGACCCCGGCGAACGCCGCGTCGAGGCTCGGAGGATCCATCATGTCGCCGCGGACCACCGTCACGCCCGGCCCTTCGATGGCCGACGCGTCGGAGCCGGGACGCACGAGCGCACGCACCGCGACGCCACGCTGCTGCAGGACCGCGACGACCTTGCGGCCCACGTGCCCCGTGGCGCCCACCACGAGCACCGTCTCGAGGCTCATACGGCCTCACCGACGCGACGCGAGGACGGCCCCGAGGCGCCGGGGGCGCGCAGGTCAGACGGGGCGACGATGCGCGGCAAGGCCCGCAGGACCTGGCTCTCGATGCGTGATTCCCGGGCGTGGCGGCCAGGCGACACGTGCAGCACGACGAACGCGTTCATTCGGTTCTCCACGGCCGACCGGGCGGCGCAGGGGGTGGTGGGACGCCGTCCACGGGCACCGGGGCCGTGTCCCACCGGCCACGACTGTGCGGGCCGGCCGTGGCAGCGACCAGGGGTGGTTCGAAGGACAGACTGTCCCATCAGCGGGCCAATGTGGTCTCGATTCGTGGACATTGGGCACAGACCGCGTCGAAGGCTCCAGGGCGTGGTTCGTGACGCTCGCCCTCGTGCGCGCCGTGGTGCGCGAGAACGAACACGACCTCGTCGGTCACGTGCCGGTCTTCGATGGGGACGGGCACCACGCCGGGCTGGGGCAGGGCCGCGAACGGGTCGAGCTCCCCGAGGACGTCGCCCGGCGGTTCACGCGGGCGGGTCGCCCCGTCGAAGCTTCTCGGCCGCGAACGCGATGCCCTGGGCGTTCAGATCGATGTCGAGGGCCAGCAGCGCCCAGTCGGCAGCGCCCAGGACCAGGCCTCGGGCCGCCGCGTCCGCGGCGATCGAGGCGCGCAGCTGGTCGGAGATCCAGGCGGTGATGGAGCCGGTGCCATCGACGCTCGACACGGCTTGGTGCAGCCACGCTTCGGAGCGATCGATCCAGGTCCGCAGCTGTGTGGCCACCTCCTCGAGGTCCGACACCTCGCCGAAATGCGTGGGACAGGCGGAGGGCTCGCCGAGCGCGAGCACGCAGTCGATGCTCCGGCGCGCCTCGACGGGGTCGAAGTCGGTCGGGCTCGTCGAGGCGAGGACGAAGCGGCCGCTGCGTTGAAGGGCCGGATACACGAGCCCGAACGTGTCGCCGGTGTACACCGTCCCGGTCGCGGGGTCGTCGACGACGAAGTGGTGCTTCGCGTGGCCGGCGGTGTGATGGACGCGCAGCGACGCCTCGCCCAGCTCGAACGCCTCTCCATCGCTCAACGCCCGAACCCGTGCGGCCGGAACCGGCTCGACCCGGCCGTACAGCTCGTCGAAGCGGGCCGCCCCGTACACCTGGGTCGCGCTCGCGATGAGCTTCGTCGGATCGATGAGGTGCCGCGCGGCGCGTGGGTGGGCGAGGAGCGTCGCGCTCGGACAGCGGGCGAGGAGGGCCCCGGCGCCCGCGGCGTGATCGAGATGGGCGTGGGTGACGACGATCCATCGCACCTGCTCGGGCTGCAGTCCCTCGGACGCGAGCGCCGCGAGCAGTCGAGGGACGGCATGCGCGGTGTGCGTCTCGATGAACGCGCACTCGTCGCCTGCGATCCTGAGGTAGGCCGCGGTGCACTCCGCGCGGACGTCGCAGTCGATCGTTCTTCGTGCGTGGTGGCCCATGGAATTCACGATGTCGCGGCCACGTCGGAACCGCAAGAGTCCTCGGCCTTCGCGGCGTCGGCGCTCGATTCCCCTTCGAGCCGGCTCCCCGGACGCGCGGGCGCGGAAGAACATCGCGGGCCGCGCGAGGTTCTTCCTCGCCGCCCGACGATCTCGGGCATGCTCCGCGGGCAGGGCGCGCTCCCCGGGCCCGGGATCGATGCATCCGCTGACGGGGCCCCACGTCCTCGCGTTCGTCCTCGTCGCCTCCTCCCCTTGCTCCAGGAACCCCAGTGCGCTTCCCCGGACGACGAAAGCACAAACACTATTTCCCCGTTCACGCGCGCGACCCGCTCGTGCAGCGGCCGGGGCGCATCGACGGAGACGCCAGGACGCACGTGGTCGGGATCGATCAGATCATGGTCGACATCGACGCCCGCGTGCCCGAGGAACTGCTCGCCCGCTACGCGTTGCCCAAGGGCGCCTCGACGGTCGTGGACGACGAGCGGGCGGTCCGGCTCTACGACGAGCTGCTCGAGCGGCGATGGATCTCGTACGAGTTCGCGGGCGGGACGGTCGGCAACACGCTCCACAACTACTCGCTGCTCGCCGACGACGCGTCGATCCTCCTCGGGGTGATGAGCGAGTCCATCCGGGTCGGCACGTCGGGCTACCGCTACCTGTCGAACACGTCGAGCCGGGTGAACCTCGACCACCTGCAGCCCGTCGACGGCCCCATCGGTCGCTGCTTCGCGCTCGTGACCCCCGACGGCGAGCGCACGTTCGCCATCAGCGAAGGCAAGATGAACGGGCTGCGCCGCGAGAGCATCCCGAAGGGCATCTTCGAGGGTGCGACGTGCCTCGTGCTCAGCGCGTACCTGATGCGCGGCAAGCCGGGCGATCCGATGCCGGAGGCGGCCATCGACGCCGCAGCGCTGGCGAAGCTCCACGACGTGCCCGTGGTCCTCAGCCTCGGCACGCGCTCGGTGATCGCGGAGCGCCCGCAGTACTGGCGCGACTTCGTGTCCGAGTACGTGAACGTCGTCGCGATGAACGAGGAAGAGGCGGAGGCGCTCACCGGGGCCTCCGATCCGCTGCGCGCGTGCGACCAGGCGCTCTCGTGGGCCGATCTCGTGCTCTGCACCGCGGGGCCCACCGGGCTCTACATGGCCGGATACACCGACGACGACGTGAAGCGCGAGACGCGTTATCCGCTGCTGTCCGGCTCGATTCTCGAGTTCAATCGCCACGAGTTCAGCCGGCCGATGCGGCGCGCCGATTGCGACGCGCCCGTGAAGGTGTTCGCGCACATCGCGCCGTACCACGGGGGGCCCGAGCGCATCACCAGCACGAACGGCGCGGGTGACGCGGCGCTCGCAGCGCTGCTGCACGACATGGCCGCGAACGTCGATCACCGACGCCGCTTGCCGGGATCATCGAAGCACGTCCGGCGCTTCCTCACGTACTCGTCGATGAGCCAGGTCTGCCGCTACGCGAACCGCGTCAGCTACGAAGTGCTCGCGCAGGCCTCTCCGCGCTTGACGCGGGGCTTGCCCGAGCGCGAGGAGGGGCTCGACGAGGAGGCGTACTGGCGGCTCTGACGGCGCCGCGCCCCGGGCGTGCGCGCCCGGGCGGCCGGGACGACCGTTCGAGGCGCGAGGGGCGCGGACCGCGACTCAGATGAGCAGCGAGCCGCAGGTGCCGTCCGGGTAGCAGACGAGCGGGGCGCAGCAGTCGGCATCGGAGCCGCAGGCTGCGCACATCCCGCCGACGCAGGCCCGATCGTCGGTGCATCCGGCGCCCTCGCATCCGCCGCACTCGCCGGTCGACGGGCAGTCGGCGTCGGCATCGAGGATGGCGCGGTCGTAGCGGATGTCGAGGTAGCCGGGCATGTCGATGCGGCGGCCGAAGAGCGAGCCGTACACCGTGGTCGCGCCCGGTGCGGTGATGCGCGCCCGGGGTGCATAGACGTTGCCGACGAAGTCCGTCGCGCCGACGAGGGTGACGTCGCCGGTGCCGCCGACGTAGATGCGGGTGCGGGCCGGGCGGGCGGGGTCGCCGTAGCGACCGCGGCCGATCGAGAGGATGTTGCCGCCGATGAACAGATCGAGCTCGCCGGTGGGGCCGAGGTCGATGTCGAAGACACCCAGGGCGTTCAGATCTCCGTCGACGAACAAGGCGGTGCGGCCTGGCACGTGCACGGTGATCGAGCCGAGGCCGCCGATCTCGGTGAGGTAGTAGCGGCCGCAGGGCAGGGTCACCTCGACGCCGATGCCCGTCACGCTCGACAGGACGTTCGAGGCGAGCCCCACGTCGGCGTTGTCGTTGTGGACCCTCGCGTCGGAGATCAGCGCGCCGATGTCGACGAGCTCCGAGGGTGCGCACCCGCAGGGCGGGTCGACCGTGAACGGGCTGCGGATCCGGCTCCCGCCGATGTCCGGAAACGTCGCGAGCGTGCGGCCCGAGGGCTGGTGCACGTCACGGCCGACCGACAAGAGGCCGAGGTTCGTCACGTCGCCGAGGACCCAGAGGTCCCGGTCGACGTCGATGTAGCTCGCGGCCTGCACGTCGCCGCCGAAGCGCGCGTCCCCGCCGACCTTCAGGTACCCGGCGAAGCGAACGCTGGTGCTCCCGGCGATGACGAACGAGCCGCCGACGTCGGCGTAGCCCCCGGTCGTGTAGGTCTGGTCGATGCCGACCGGCGCGCCGGAGGCCGTGTCCATCGGGCCCACGCCCGAGTCGAACGAGCGGGTCCGCATGTACCCGCCGACGTTGGCGTCGGTGCACGTGCAGAGGGCGTGGTCGAAGACCCTCGCGGCGATCGAGCCCGCGCAGGTCGCGGTGCTCGACGTCGTGTCCCCGACCAGCACCGCGGGCCCCATGCCCATGCAGAAGGCCGTGCGATCGATCCGGGCGTCGAAGCCGGTGTCGGTCGGTGCCACCGGCGCGTCGAGAGGCGCGGCGTCCTCGGCCGGTGCCGCGTCGAACGAGGACCCATCGACGAGGCTGGCATCCGTCGCGTCCCCCGCGTCCCTCCGGGGACCGCCGCCGTCGCCACACGAGCAGCCCGCGACCATCAGTGCCGCCCATGCCAAAAGAGCGATTCGTTGCATCCCTGTCCCTCGTGCGTCCCCGTGCATCGGCGCGGCGTGTCCGGTGGACTCCGGTCCCGCGCCGCCCGAGTGTATCCGCGGGGGACGGGGCAAGGGAACGATTCCCGCGGGCCGTGTTCCGCGGGCCTCGAGGCGATGGTCCGGAGGCTGCATGAAGACCTCCGGTCGGTGCCCTCTTCGAGGCCACCATCGCTGGCGCGGGACGTGGCGCGACCTCTCGCGCTTCGGTCGCCCGGCGCGCATCCACCGACCGAGGAGACGGAATGCTCGCGATCCATCGCATCCTTTGCGCGGTCGATTTTTCGGAGACGTCGGAGCGAGCGGCCACGTTCGCGGCCTCGCTGGCGAACAAGTTCGGCGCGGAACTGCACTTCGCGCACGTGTGGCAGATGCCCGTGTACGCGTTCCCGGACGGCGGCGTCATCCTCGGGCCGGACGTGGTCACGCAGATCACCGCCGACCTCCAGCAGAACCTCGATGGCGTCGTCAGCCGCCACTCGGAGCCGGGCAGGAGCGTGCAGGGTCACCTCATGCAGGGCATTCCGGACCGGGAGATCGTGCGGCTCGGCAAGGAACTCGCGGCCGATTGGATCGTGCTCGGCACCCACGGTCGCACCGGACTGTCGCACCTGCTGCTCGGCAGCGTGGCGGAGCGGGTCGTGCGCACCTCGCCGGTCCCCGTGCTCACCGTCCCCCGCGAGGACCACAAGCCCCGCTGAAGGCACGTCCGTCGGGGCGCACCCCGCGCGGCCCGCCGACGCGCCTCGCGGGCTCTGCGGCACCGGCCGCGCCCGACCGGCTCAGGGCGGGCTCTGCGGCACGGACCGCGCCCGGCGGGGCTCAGGCCGGTCTGGGACGCACGCTCAGCACGGGCACCTTGGCACGCCGCAGCACGCGCTCGGCCACGCTGCCCAGCAGGGCGTGGCTGAGGCCCTTGCGCCCGTGCGTGCCGATGACGAGCAGCGCGGCGCCGAGCGACTCGGCCACCGTCACCACATCGTCGGCGGGGTCTCCTCGGGTGACGCGGACCTCGACGGGAGGCGCGCCCGGCACCTCGGCGCAGGCGGCCGCGACGAACGCGCGGAGCTGGCTCCGTGCCTCGTCTTCTTCGAGGGTCGGGTCCCAGGCCGCGCCGGCAACCTCGCCCTCGTGGGCGTCCGTCGCGAGGGGCGGCAACGAGGGCAGCACATGCACCCCGAACACCTTCGCGTCGCATCCCCTCGCGAGGCTGATCGCCAGGGTGAGGGCCTCCCGGGAGGGGGTCTCGAAGTCCACCGCGACGACCCACGTGCGCCCGCGCAGGCTGGTCAGTGGCCCGAGGTTCGGCGCGACCAGGACGGGACACGATGCGTATCGGATCACCCGGTCGGCGGTGACCCCGAGCAACCATTCGAGGGCGGCGGAGCGGAGGATCTCCGCCGGGCCGCCTTGCCCGTGGGGGCCGATCACGAGCATGCCCGCGCCGGCACGGTCGGCGTCCTCCACGATCGCCTCCCATGGGCGACCGTCGAGCAAGGCTGCCACGACCGAGACGCCTTGCCTCGCCACACGTTGCCGTTCTTCTTCGAGGCGTCGTTGGGCCGCCTCCACGCGCTGCCGCAGCCGGTCCCTCAGCGCGCGTTCGGCGGGCGACGCGTCGCGGGAGATCGCGGCCGGAGGCCCACGATCCGCCGCATGCACGAGGCGGATCGGCGCGTCGAGATCGCGCGCGACGAGCACCGCGAGATCGACCGCGCGGGCTCCACCGGGCGAGAGGTCGGTCGCCACCACGAGGGTTCCATGTCGCTCCATGAAGAGGCTCTCCTGGCCTCGCAGTACCAGGGATCGTGCCAGCACGAGTCCGGCGCGGGTCGTGCACCTCCGGCCTTCGGCGCGGGGCTGTTCGGAAGGATGTCGACCGGCGGACCCGCAGGGCCTTCGGGCCCGCGCGCAGAACCTGCGCGCACCGATTGCGCCCCGACGCCCTCGGGGCCCCCTCGCCCACGGAGACCCACATGGCCCTCGAGATCCGTCACATCCTCGTCCCCACGGACTTCTCCGACACGGCCGACCACGCGCTGCGCTACGCGCTCGAGCTGGCGGGCGCGCTCGGTGCGGACGTTCAGCTCCTCCACGCCTGGCAACTCTCGGCCTATGCGTCGCCGAACTCGGAGCTGGCGGTGGGCATGGAGCGCGACCTTCGACGCGACCTCGACGCGCTCGCGCAGCGATATGTCGCCTCCGGCGTCGTGATCCATCCGCAGCTTCGGCTCGGCCCGCCGACGGGGGAACTGCTCGATGCGGCGACAGAGCTCGACTGCGGAGTCATCGTGATGGGGACCTCGGGTCGCACGGGCTTCGAGCACTTCATCCTCGGCAGCGTCGCGGAGCAGGTGGTCCGCCACGCACGCTGCCCGGTGCTCACGATCCGGCATCCCGAGGGCACGTGACGCCGAGGCGCGCGATGCCGGTGGCGCGCGCGCCGGCGTGACGCGCTCACTCGAGGGTCGGGGGCGTCGAGGCGGGCGCGGCCTCGAGCTCGCACGTCATCTCGAGCATCGTCGTCCGGAATCCGCACCGCGCGAAGAGCGCCTGGGCCGTCGTGTTCGCGGTGGCCGTGTGCAGCACGACCCGGGGCGCGCCGCGCGCTTCGGCCTCGGCGAGGAACGCCTGGAGCAGCCGCTCCCCGAGCTTCCGCGTGCGGGCCTCGGGCACGACGAAGAGGTCGTGCAGCGCGGCGTGGGCATCGAGCAGCAGGTTCCAGTCACGCGCTTCGAGTCGCCCGTACGCATAGCCCTCGAGCCCGGCCGGGCCCTCCGCGACGAGCAGGATGGCATCCGGTGTCTGCTGCTCGCGGCGAAACCAGGACTCGTATCCCTTCGCCACGTCCTGCGGGAGGAAGAACCGCTGCGCATCGAGGGCGTGGTGGTACTGCAAGAGCGAGGCGGCCATCTCGGACATGGACGCGAGATCGCGGTCCTCGGCGGGGCGGATGGTCGAAGGCGAGGGCGGCATCGCCCGGAGCGTAGCGCGCGGTGCGCCTGGGGCCCGCCCCCGGTGCGGGACGGGTGGTCTCGGAGCCCCGTCGGCACCATCCTCGCGCCATGATCCGTTCCCCGGTCCTCCGCGTGCTCTCGGCAGCCGCCCTCGCCGCGGCCGCGGCGGCGTCGTTCGGGGGATGGATCGGGCGCGGTCGATCGATGTGCGAGGACGGCCTGGAAGGGCCGCTTGCCGGGCCGGTGGAGGCCTCGAGCGGCGGTCCGTCGTCAGGCCGTCGTGCCGGCGACGAGGCCCCTGCGGCGGCCGTCGGAGCGCCTCGGCCCGCGCGCACGCGGTGGATCGCGGTGGGGGGTGGCTCCGAGCCCGAGATGAATCAGGTCTCCCTCGAGGAGGACCTCCTCGGGGTCCGCGCTGCGCTGGGTGAGGACGGGATCGTGCTCTTCGCGGGGGGGCCGGGGACGCGCTCGGTCCAGATCCTCGACGAGGCGGAGCGGGGTTCCCCGCTCCGCACGGCGCTCGGGGAACTGCTCGATGCGAGGGGCGGCCGCGACGCGCGCTACGCGGCGACACGCCTGCCGCTGCAGGGGCCCTCGACGCGCGACGCGCTGCTCGCGGCGCTCGGGGATGCGCTCGCGGAGCCGGGCGAGGCCCTCTTGTTGTGGATCTCGGGGCACGGCGACCACGGCGACACGCCCAGGGACTCGGCGGCGCTGCTCTGGGCCGGTGGCTCCCTCGTCCCGATGGATCTCGAGTCGGCCATCGACGCCGTGCCGCGCCCGCGGCCCCTGCAGATGGTCGTCACGACCTGCTACTCGGGAGGCTTCGCGGAGCTCGCGCTCGCGGCGGAAGACGGCCCCGCGCGCGCCACCCCTCGCGCGGTCTGCGGCGTCTTCGCGACCCGCTGGGACGAGGAGTCGAGCGGATGCGACCCGAGCCCCGACCGGGCCTCGCACGAGTCCTATGCGGCGCACCTGATCGAGGCTCTGCGAGGGCGTGATCGAGGGGGCGAGGACATCCGTGACAGGCTCGATCTGGACCACGACGGTCGGATCGGGCTGCTCGAGGCGCACGCGCACGCGCGGGCGAATGCGCTCTCGTTCGACCTTCCGATGACGACGTCGACGCGGCTGTTGCGGTCGCTGGTCGAGGACGACGGACCTGGGGTCGACGTCTCGTTGCCGGAAGAAGAGATCGTGCTCCGCACGATCGGCGAGCGGCTGGGCATCGCAGGCGTCGAGGATGCACGGGCCAGGCTCGTCGCCGTCACCGCCCGGCGCGAGGAACTCGAGGCGGCGTGGACCGAGCGGCAGGAGACCTCGGACGCCGCGTGGTGGGAGATCCGCGGGGCCCTGCTCTCGCGATGGCCCGTGCTCGACGACGCGTTCCACCCCGACTTCGACTCGACCCTCTCGGCCAACGCCGCGGAGATCGAGCGGATGCTCGAGGTCTCCGGCCCGTACGCGCAGTGGCTCGAGGCGCAGGACGATCTCGCCGCGATGGACCAGACGCTCGGCGCGCTGCGCGTGGAGGCGGCGCCCTTCGAGCGATGGCTCGAGGCGCGCAAGACCATGGAGCTCGCGGCGCGGCTGCGGGCCCGCGGCGGCGAAGGGTGGGCGCGGTACGAAGAGATGCGTCGCTGCGAGCAGGGGATTCCGTGAACGACATTCACAACGAGCATCCGGTGTGTCCTGGGTGCCCTTGGTCCGGGTGGAGCGAGGACGAGCAGTCGCGCCGGAAGACCCAGCTCGTCGCGGATGCGCTGAAGCGCTTCGGACTCGAGGTGCCGGTGGACCCGATGGTCGCCCCGCGCCCTCACGCCGGCTATCGGACGCGGGCGAAGCTCATGGTCCAGGGGACGCCTGGGTCGCCCGCGCGTCTCGGGCTCTATGCGCCCGCGTCCCACGAGATCGTCGAAGGATCGGACTGCGTCACGCTCGCGCCGGTGCTTCGCGCCGCGGCGATGGCGATGCGCGGACTGCTGCAGGCGCCCCCCGCCGATGCCGGTGCGTGGCTCGTGGCGACCGGGCACGGCGGGGCGCTGGAAGCGGTGGACCTCCGCGAGGTGTCGGCCGGCGCCGAGCCCGAGGTGATGCTGACGCTGGTCGTCGAGCGCGCGGCCGACCCGGGGGCCGCCGCGCACGCGGCCGAGGCGATCCAGCAGGCGTGTCCCGCGGTGGTGTCGGTGTGCGCGAACGTTCGCGGAGCAGGTCCGCAGGTGCTTGGACCGGAGACGTGGACGCTGCGGGGTCCGACGGAGGTGCGCGATCGGATGGGGCCAGGGCAGCCGTGGGTGCTCGCGACCGCGGGCTCGTTCGTGCAGTCGCACCGCGGGACGACGATGGCGATCCACGCGGCCATCGAGGCGGAGATCGCGCGCCTCGGGGATGCGCCCTCCATCGTCGAACTGCACGCGGGCTCGGGGGCCCTGGCGCTCCGGCTCGCCGCTGGCGGCGCGCAGGTGTGTGCGGTGGAGTCCTACGCGCCGGCGATCGCGCTCTCCGAGAAGGCCGCCCGCGCCCAGGGGATCTCCGGGCTCACGGCCGAGGTCGGCGATGCCGCCGAGGTGCTCTCGGACTGGGCGTCGCGCGGCGCGCAGGTGCACGCGGTCGTCCTCGACCCGCCGCGGCGCGGCGTGCCGGCCGAGCTGAGGGCCAGCCTCGGGCGCCTCGCTCCTTCGCGGGTGCTCTACGTGTCGTGCGATCCCGAGACCCTCGCGCGGGACCTGGCGCACCTCGCGCGCCTGGGGCTCGCCGCGCGCCGCATCACGCCGTTCGACATGATGCCGCTCACGTCCCACGTGGAGACGTTCGCGGTCCTGGAGCGGGCCGCGCCGCCCGCGCCGACGGTCCTGTTCGAGGACGAGCGCCTGATCGCGGTGAGCAAGGATCCTCACGAGCCCACGATCCCTCATCCCGAGCACCTCTCGAGCCTGCTGACGCGGGTGCGCGCGTTGCCCGGAGGCGCGGCGGCCGTGCCGGTGCACCGGCTCGATGCGGACACGAGCGGGGTGTGCCTGTTCGCCCGCGCCCCGCATCACGTGCAGGCCCTCGCCGCGCTGCTCGCGACCGGCCGCAAGACCTATCTCGCGCTCGTTCGCGGCGTCACGCACGGCAAGGGGATCATCCGACGGCCCCTGCGGGAGTCGGGCCGCATGCGCGCCGCGACGACACGGTTCACCCGCAAGGCGATCGTCGGAGGCCACTCGTTCGTCCGGGCGGCGCCCGAGGAGGGGCGAATGCACCAGATCCGTCGGCATCTCGAGTCGCTCGGGCATCCGGTCCTCGGCGATCCGCGCTACGGCCATGCGGCGAGCAACCGGCACCTGTGGGAGCGGGCCGGGCTCGACCGGCACTTCTTGCACTGCGAGCGCATCGAACTCGAAGGATTTCCGCGGCTCGAGGCGGCGTTGCCGGCCGACCTGTCGTTGGTCCTCGAGCGCCTCGGCGACAAGCGAGGTCGGACCTCAGCACGGAGCACGACGGGGAGGGATGGCGAGGACGGGGTGCCCTGAGGCGAGACGTTTGTCCCTGCTTCGACGCACGTTCGCGGCCACACTCGGCGCGATGTTCGACCCGTCCCTCAGGTCGCGTTCGCGGGCGGTGTGGCTGAGCGCGGCCCTGGGTTGCGTGCACGCCGGATGCGGTCCCGCGCAGGACGTCGCGCCCGCGGCCTCGTCGGAGGGCGCCGCGAGCATCGCGAGCCGATGGGTGGAGGTGCGGGCGGTCGGGGACCAGGCGCTGCTCGAAGCGCCCGCCCGGGTCGTCGCCGGCGCGGGCGCGCGGGCCCGGGTGTCGGCCCCGTTCGAGGGACGGGTGTCGTCCATCGCCGTGGCGCCGGGTGATCACGTGGTCGCGGGCCAGGTGTTGCTCGAGCTGAACATGCCCGCCGTGCTGGATGCGGCCGCGCGGTGGGTGTCGAGCGCGGAGCGACTCTCGCTGCACGCCAGTCGACGCGGAGAGCTGGCCGGCCTGCGTGCCGAAGGGCTCGTCGAGGCGGGGCGGGTGTTCGAGCAGGAGGTCAGCGTCGCGGACCTCGGGGCCGAGCGTGCCCAGGCGCTCGCGGTGCTCCGCGCGGCGTCGGTGTCGCCCGCGCGCGCCGCGGGCGTGCTGGCGCATGGGGCGGTCGCCGTGGTGGCACCGATCGACGGGGTCGTGCAGGCGGTCGACGTGGCGCTCGGCGAGGTGCGTGGGCCCGCGGGGGCGCCGCTCGTCACGCTCTCCGGATCGGCGCCCGCGCGGATCGAGGCGCGGCTCGGGGCGGCCTTGCCGACGGGGGTGACGCTGCGCTTCGTTCCGCTCGATGGCACGCCCGCCCTCGCGCTGCGGGACACACCGGACGCGACGGTCATCGATCCCGACGATGGATCTCGGCTGGCGTGGATCTCGCCCGCACAAGCGTTGTCGTTGCCCGACGGGATGCGCGGCACGTTGCGCGTCGTGGTCGCCCGGCCCGGCGTCGTCGAGGTGCCCGCGCGGGCGCTCGGCCACGATGCCGAAGGACCCTTCGTGCTGCGGCGCGGGGTCGAGGGCCCTGAGCGGGTGCGCGTGCAGGTGCTGGTCAGCGGCGGCGGGAGCGCGCTCGTCGAGGGCGCGCTCGAGGTCGGCGCGTCCGTCGCGGCCGAGGCCGGCCTTCTGCTCGGGCCGATCCCCGAGGGGTCCGAGGAATGATCGAGGCGCTCGTCGCGCGCTCCGTGGCGTCGCGGCGCGCCGTGCTGGTGGCGACCGCGCTCTTCGCGATGGTGGGCGTGGCCGCCAGCGCATGGCTGCGCTTCGACGCCCTGCCCGACGTCACCGGTCAGCAGGTCCTCGTGCTCACCTCGGCCCCGGGACTGACCCCCGAGGAGGTCGAGCGGCTCGTCACCCGCCCCCTCGAGACCTCGCTCGGCGGCATGCCGAACCTGGTGACGACGCGATCGGTCTCGCGCTACGGGCTCTCGGCCATCACCACGATCTTCGAGGACGGCACCGACATCTATCGGGCTCGACAGGTCGTCACCGAGCGCCTCGCCACCGCCACCGCCGAGCTGCCGCCGAGCGTGGAAGCCCCCGAGCTCGGGCCGGTCACGGGCGGTCTGGGCGAGGTGTACCACCTCACGCTGAGCTCCCCCGATCGAAGCCCCTCGGAGCTGCTGGAGCTCGCCGAACGTCGGGTCGCACCCTTGTTGCGCGGAGCCCCAGGCATCGTCGAGGTGAATACCTGGGGCGGGGCCCATCGCACGTTCGACGTCGTGGGTGATCCCGTCCGCATGGCGCGGCGGCGCGTCACCCTCGGCCAGTTGCACGACGCGGTGCGCCGGGCGAGCGGCAGCGTGGCCGGGGCGACGCTCGAAGCGGGTCCTGCGCACGTCCTGCTGCGCGGCGTGGCCTTGCCGGAGACCGCAGGCCAGCTGGCGGCCGGGGTCGTGCGGACCGATCCCGACGATCCCTCGCGGATCGTGCGTGTGGGCGACGTGGCCGAGGTGGTCGACGGGAGCGAGGCGCGGATCGGCGCGGCGACGGCGGGGGGGCGCGGCGAGGTCGTGTACGTGATGTGCCAGATGCTGCTGGCCGAGAACGCGCTGCAGGTGCTCCGAGGGGTGCACGCCCGGATGGACGACGTCCGGGCGGCCTTGCCCGAGGACGTGGTGGTCCGGGAGATCTACGATCGCGCCGACCTCGTTCACGCGACGCTCAGCACGGTCGGCACGAGCCTCGCGGAGGGCGGCCTGCTCGTCGCGTTGGTCCTGTTCGCGCTGCTCGGAAGCATGCGGGCCGGGCTGCTGGTGGCCCTCGTCATCCCCCTCTCGATGCTGGGGGCGGTGATCGGGATGACGGTCCTCGACGTCCCGGGCAGCCTGATGAGTCTCGGAGCCCTCGACTTCGGGCTCCTCGTCGATGGAGCCGTGGTCATCGTCGAGAGCGTGTTCCATCACTTCCACACGTCGGCCGCGCGATACCCCGTCGTCGACGATCGGCCGCCCGAGGTTCAGGTCGCGGACGTGGCCCGCGGCGTCGCTCGTCCGGTGTTCTTCTCGGTGCTCGTCATCCTGCTGGTCTACGCCCCGATCGTGGCGCTGCAGGGGGTCGAGGGGAAGATGTTCACGCCGATGGCGATCACGGTCGTGCTCGCGCTCGGCACGTCGTTGCTGCTCGCGCTGACCTTCGTGCCCGCCGCCGCGGCGACCTTCCTGAGGCCCTCGCACGTGCCTCCGCGTGAGCCGTGGCTCGTGCGGGCTGCCCAGCGTGTCTACGCGCCCGCCCTCGACGCGGTGGTGGCGCGACCGTGGCTCGTCGTGCTGCCGACCCTCGCGACCGCGGGGATCGGCGTCGCCTCGTTCATCACCGCCGGGAGCGCCTTCGTGCCCGCGCTCGACGAGGGGGACCTGGTCGTGCAGACCACGCGGGCCCCGGACGTGTCGATCGAGACGGCGATCGAGGAGGCCGGCCGTGTCGAGCGCGTGTTGCAAGAGGCCGCGCCGGAGGTGCTCCGGGTGACGTCGCGCATCGGGAGCCCGGCGGTCGCGACCGACGTCATGGGGCTGGAGCTCGCCGACGTGTTCGTCTCGCTCCGCCCCCGGCGGGAGTGGCGCCCGGGGCTCGACCTCGACCACCTCGTCGAGGAGCTCGAGGCGGCCGTTCAGGCGGGCGCGCCAGGGGCTGAGCTGGCGTTCACGCAGCCCATCCAGATGCGCTTCAACGAACTCGTCGGAGGCGCGGTCACCGACGTCGCGCTCACGATCTACGGCGAAGACCTCGAGACGTTGCGCGCGCTCGCGGAGCGCACCGCCGCGGTCCTCGGGCGCGTGCGCGGCGCGGTCGACGTGCGGGTGATGACCCCGCCGGGGGTGTCGCTGCTCGACGTCCGCCCGCGGGTGCTCGAGGCCGCGGCGCAAGGCCTCGACGCCACCGACGTGCTCGACGCGGTGCGGGCGTTGCGCGCGGGGATCCCCGCCTCGGACACGTGGGATGGGCCCACCCGGATTCCGATCCGCGTGAGGCTCTCGGGCGCGAACAGTGCGTTCACCGTCCAGGACGTGCAGGTCCCGACGCCGTCGGGCGCCCTCGTGCCGCTCGCGCGGATCGCCACCGTGTCCGCGCTCGAGGCGCCGTCGGTCGTGCTCCACGAGAACGGGGCGCGAAGGATCGTGGTCGGCTTCAACGTCCGGGGTCGCGATCTCGGGAGCGTGGTGGCCGATGCCGAGCGTGCGGCCGCGACCGACGCGGCCCTTCCTCGGGGGTACCGCAGCGTGTGGGGCGGGCAGTACGAGAGCCTGCAGAGCGCGCGGGAACGACTGGCCGTGGTCATTCCGATCGTGCTGCTGGCGATCCTGTTCTTGCTCTACCAGGTGTTCGGACGGCTCCGACCGGTGGTGGTCATCTTCCTGAACGTGCCGTTCGCGGCGGTGGGCGGGATGATCGCGCTGTCGATGCGGGGACTGCCGATCTCGATCTCCGCGGCGATCGGATTCATCGCCCTCTCGGGGATCGCGGTCCTGAACGGCGTCGTCCTCGTGTCGCGCATCGATGTCGAGGAGGCTGCCGGATACGCCCCGCTCGAGGCGGCCACCCGCGCTGCACGGGCGAGGATGCGGCCCGTGATGATGACGGCGTTGGTGGCGGCGCTCGGGTTCGTCCCGATGATGCTGGCGCACGGGATAGGCTCGGAGGTGCAGCGGCCTCTGGCGACGGTCGTCGTGGGGGGCTTGCTGACGTCGACCTTGCTGACCCTGCTCGTCATCCCGACGATCCATCCCATCGTCGCGCGCTGGGCGGCCCGATGGAGCCGCTCCGGCTGAGCTCCGACCGCGAGGTCGCCCGCCCTCGATCGGTATTCTGACCGTCGCTCGGTTTCGAGGTATGGTCACGGCCTCCTCTTCGGGATCCGATGCCGCGCATGTTCCACCCCCGTTCGTGCAGTCCCGCGAAGGCTGCGTTCTCCCTCGGACTCGTCGCCATTCTCGCGCTCGGTGTCCTCGGCGTTCCTTGCGCGCCCGCCGCGACGGGCCTCGGCCCATCGACGGCGATGGCCCAGCCGCGCCGCCGCGTCCGCAGCGTCGTCCTGCGTTTCGAGGGCGCCCGGGCCGAGCAGGCCCGCCGCGCCGTCGTCGATGCGCTCGCCGGCAGCCAGGACCTCGTCTCCGAGCAGCAGCTCATCGAGACGGCCTCGCAGATCGGCGTCGACGTCAGCACGCCCGAGGGGATGGCGTCGGTGGTCGAGCACCTGCAGGTCAGCCTCGTGCTCGGAGGCTTCATCGAGGGTGCGGGCCGGCGGACGGCGACCACCGTGTGGGTGATGGACGTCCGTGGCAACGAGCTCGCCCGTCGCGTGGTGCCCGGCGCGCCCGGCGGACGTGGGGTCGCTGCCGCGATCGGCACCGCCGCGGTCGAGGCGGCGACCGAGGCCATCGAGATCGTCTCGCGCCCCGCGCCGATGCCCGAGCCTCCCACCGAGGCTCCGCCGATGCTGCTCGGTCCCGACCTGGAGCACGAGCGCCCCGGCGACCGCGATCGGTCGGACGAGGACGTCTCGGGCCGGTGGAATCAGCCGTTCGTCCGAGCGTTCGCGGGGTTGCGCCTCGCCGCGCGCTCGCTCGCGGTCGAGCCGAACGCGGAGGCGAACCGCTTCGATGCGGACCTGTTTCCGGACCTCCAGCTCGCGGTCGAGCTGCGCCCGTTCGCGCGGGATCCGGGGGCGCTCCGCGGACTCTACGCCGCCGTCTCGGGCGGCTTCTCCGTGGGGCTCGGCTACTACCGCCTTCCACCGAACGACGTCGATCCGTCGGCGATGCAGACGGGCAACTTCGGCGTGGACCTCGGCTACGCGCTGATGATCGAGGAGGCCTTCGAGCTCGTGCTCTCGGCGGGCTTCGGGATGGATGTGCTCTCGCTCGCGGACGCGACGCTTCTCGATTTCCCTTCGGCCGCCTACGCGTTCCTCCGGCCCGCGGCCCAGGGAAGGGTGCGTCTGCTCTCGGACTCGACGCTGGTGCTCGAGCTCGGTCTCGGCGCTCGGATCGGTCTGGACGTCGGCGACCTCCGCCGCTTCGGGCCGCTCGGCAGCTCCGCGTCGGGCCTCGACCTCGGCCTCGGCCTCGCAGGACAGCTCGAGGTCGGCTTCAGCTGGGCGGCGCGCTTCGCGTACACCACGTACTTCCTCTCGTTCGACGGGGACCCACTGACGGCCACGTCGGGGACGGACTCGTCGCTCCAGCTCTGGCTGCTCGTCGGCTGGAGCTTCTGAGCGCGCCCCTCGGCGGCCGCGCGCGGATGGCGGGGCAGGATGGCCTTCAACAGCCTCGACTACATGCTGTTCCTCACCCTCGCGCTGTGCGGGTGGTGGGGCCTCGCGCGCGCCGGGGCGCTGCGGCTGCTGCTCGTGTTCCTCGCCTCGTGCGTGTTCTACATGGCGTGGAACCCGTGGTACCTGGGGCTGATCCTCTTCAGCACGCTGGTCGACTGGCACGTCGCGCGCCGCATCTTCGCGAACGAGGGCAACGAGTCGGGGCGTCGGCGCTGGCTCTCGGTCAGCGTGGTCTTGAACCTCGGGCTGCTCGGGACGTTCAAGTACTTCGACTTCACGGCCCACGCCATCACTGACGCCCTCGCGCTGGCGTCGATCCACGTGCGCCCGGCCTTGCTCGAGATCGCGCTCCCGGTGGGGATCTCGTTCTACACGTTCGAGTCGCTGAGCTACTGCGTCGACGTGTACCGGCGGCAGACGGTGCCCGCGCAGAGTCCGCTCAAGCTGCTCTTCTTCATCACGTTCTTTCCGAAGCTCGTCGCGGGTCCCATCGCGCGACCCTCGGACTTGCTCCCGCAGCTCGACCGCGCGCCGAGCCTCGATCGCCGGCACGTCTCGGAGGGGCTCTTCCTGATCGGCACCGGGCTCGCCAAGAAGATCGTCCTGGCGGACTACCTCTCGGTGAACCTCGTCGACCGCGTCTTCGACAATCCCGAGGCGTTCACCGCGGCCGAGGTGGTCGTGGGGCTCTACGGCTTCACGCTGCAGATCTACGCCGACTTCTCGGGATACACCGACGTGGCGCGGGGCTCGGCGAAGCTGTTCGGCATCGAGTTGCCGGAGAATTTCGATCGTCCCTACCAGGCCCAGAGTCCCGCCGAGTTCTGGCGGCGCTGGCACATGACGCTCTCGACGTGGCTGCGGGACTACCTGTACTTCCCGCTCGGCGGATCCAAGCACGGCGAGGGGCGGACGTACTTCAACCTGTGGATCACCATCTTCCTGATCGGGCTGTGGCACGGGGCGTCGTGGACGTTCGTGATCTACGGCACGTTGCAGGCGAGCGCGGTGGCTCTTCACCGGTACGTCTCCCGTCGCTGGCCGGCCCGCCCGATCTCGAAGGGGTGGGATGCGGGGCGCGTGGCGCTGAAGGTCGCAGGGACGCTGCAGTTCGTGGTGTTCACGCGGATCCTCTTCCGCGCCGACTCCCTCGCGAACGCCTCGGAGATCGTCGCGCGGCTGGCGTCGGGGACGCGGTCGATGGCGCAGGTCGGGCCGACGGTGTGGCTCGTGTTGCTCGGCGGCTTCGCGCTGCACTACACGCCGAGGTCCTGGTACGCCGGTCTGCGCGCCCGGTTCGCCGCGCTTCCCGCGCCCGCGCAGGGGGTGGTGCTGGCGGGGCTCGGTGCGCTCCTCGTCCGGCTCGCGTCGGCGCAGTCGGTCCCCTACATCTACTTCCAGTTCTGAGTCCACCCATGAGCCGTCGCCCTTCTTCCGACACGCCCTTCGGCATGGACGCGCCTGCGCCGTACGACGCCGTGGAGCAGCGCGCGGCGCTCCGGCATCTGGGGCTCGTCGTGTCCGTCCTCGGCGCCTGCTGCGCGCTGACGTACGCCGTCCCGCAGGCGTCGTCGCTGCGGCCCTGGCTGCCGGGGGAAGGGGTGCCCGTCGCCCGCCTCTTCGGCCGCGCGCAGGGCGATGCCGTGGTCGCGGTCACGGGTGGCGCGTCGTCCGGTGTCGCCGGGACCTCGCCGGTGGATCCCGCGCTCTTCGCCGAGCTCGAAGAGGCGCCACCGCCCACGCCTCCGGCCGGCGAGGGGAGCGCGCCGGTCGATCCGGCGCAGCGCGCCGTGCGGGTCGATCCCTCGGAGCTCGAGGGGCTGACGCAGGAGATCGAAGATCCCGCCGGGACGGCGATGCGCGCGTTCTACGAGCAGCTCCTCCGGACCGCCCGCGCCGAGCCGGGCGCGGTCACGCGCGTGTCGCATTTCGGCGATTCGTCGATCGCTCTCGATGGCATCACCGACACCGTCCGCCGCGATCTCCAGCGGAGGTTCGGCGATGCGGGGCACGGCTTCATCCTCGCGGCGAAGGGCTCGCTCCCGTACCGGCACCACGACGTGCAACACGGGTCGAGCGACGAGGGCTGGCGCTTGCTGGACATCACGCGGGGCCCGCTCTCGGAAGGGCATTACGGCCTCGGCGGCTACCAGGTGCGCTCGTCGAGCGGAGCGAGCGCGTGGTTCGCGACGGCCGAGGACGCCGACGCGCCGGTGGGGCGTGCGGTGTCGCGCTTCGTGGTGTTCTACGAACGTCACGCGCACGGCGGGCGCGTCGAGCTCCGCGTCGATGGGGGCGAGCCCTCGGTGCTGGACACGCGCGGGGACTCGACGAGCGACGAGCTGCACGTCGTGGAGGTTCCGGACGGCGCACATCGCCTCGACCTGCGCACGGTGGGCCACGGCGAGAGCCACCTCTACGGCGTCGCGATGGAGCGCCCGGGACCCGGGGTCGTCTACGATTCGCTGGGCATGGTCGGGGCCCGCGCGAGCCGCTTCCTGAACTTCGATCCCGAGCATCTGAGCCGGCAGCTCGCGCTTCGCGGGACCGACCTCATCGTGATCGGATACGGTGGCAACGACGCCGACGACGCCCGCCCGGAGGCCCAGTTCGAGGCCGATTTTCGACGGGTCGCGCACCTCGCCAGGCAGGCGCGCCCGGAGGCCTCGTGTCTGCTCTTCGCACCCATCGACCAGGCCGAGCGGGACGAGCGAGGGCGGATCCGGACGATGTCGACCGTGCCCTCCATCGTGGCGGCGGCCCGACGGGCTGCGCTCGCCGAAGGGTGCGCGTTCTTCGACACGTGGAGCGCGATGGGCGGGGAG